>DAIMEA010000277.1:0-5777 GCA_036725585.1 Prolixibacteraceae bacterium
TCTCCTTCCGGGCAAACCCGCTTTATTCAGGTATATGGCGAACACCTGTTCACCAACGAGCCGATAATTTTGATCCGGAACATGCTTGTTCCCCCGTTGGATGCAAGCGAAACACTTCATGCTTATTTCGATTTTGCTGCGCTGGGTTTCGAAGAGGGACAAGCGATTTCAACTGTTGATCTGGATATTCAGGAATCCAGCGAAATCCAAACAGCGGGCAACGAGACTCTTCCTGAACGCTATGTAAATTACCCGGTTGGATTCCGGGAAGCATCCATCGGATTGATAGATGCCGGAGAAGAAGCAGATGTTATGCGTATCCCGTCGAACCTGGTAACAACGTATTATATTCCTGAATTCGGAGCAACATATCGATCCGTTTTGCGACCCCTGGCTCCCAATGTCGAACTTGACTCAACCGCACACAAACCCGATGATACCTATGCCGGCGATTACCGGGCCTGCGTACCGGCGGCCACGGCCAACAGCATGCAATGGCTTGAAGAGGTGCATAAGCCCAAACTCAATCAGGGAACTTCGTTACGGGAAAAACTTGTGGAACTGAGCGCCGCGATGAAACGACAAAATAATGCAGGCGTAATGGAGAAAGAAATGATCGAAGGTAAACTGAAATACATCGATGATCATAAACTGCCCATACGGGTGAAATTCCAAAGTATCCTTTTTGATCGACAGTCAATTGCTTCGCCCAATACTTTTTTCCGGCATTATGCCCGGAACGATAATGCTTCGGCTAAAGCTACACCAACCTTTGATTGGCTGAAAAAAGAAATCGATCAAGGCGAAGATGTGGAAATGATGTACAACATCTTCGACCGCGATTCGAACAAGGTAATCGGAGCCCACGCCGTTACCCTGAGGGGGTATTATGAACTGGGCAGCCTGAAGGGCATTTATTTTTACGACGACCTGGTTCAGGGAAGACCCGGAGGCCATCGTTATACGTACAGCGATTGGGTGACCGATTCAACGGGTACGGCACAATTAACCAGCATCAGTACGCCCAAAAGGGTCCGTACAGTCCGGAGCGTTGTATCGGAAAGTTACGATTCGACCCTTCATTTTCAATCCCCAGTACATGAAGAACAATTGCGCCTGTTGAAAAAACGTTTTCTCAAAAACCAAACCATCGATACGAAGTACGAATTTGAATACCACATTAATCGCGATGGAACCCGTTACCTGAGCATTACAACCGGGGGCTGGTACGATTCTGAACGGACGGTGTTGTTTAATCTGCCCATCACCAAAAAAGGGATGATCGTTTTCACGCCCGAACTGGACGCCTTCCTTCGCACCGAAGGATTGCTCAAATCGGCCCGGACCGAGGGCGATTCCCTGCTCCTG
This sequence comes from Prolixibacteraceae bacterium, assembly GCA_036725585.1. Lineage (GTDB taxonomy): Bacteria > Bacteroidota > Bacteroidia > Bacteroidales > Prolixibacteraceae > DAIMEA01. Next base: position 1,369 of record DAIMEA010000277.1, read on the forward strand.
GGATTGACTCTTTCGGACGAACCCATCCATCGCGACACCTTCCCGGATCAAATGTTGAAAATCCCGATCATCGAAAGTGAAACCACCTGGCCCGGCGATGCCCTTGAACCCAATCCGGTAGCGACCAACCGGGTTCCCCGTTCTGTCGCTTCTTTCACCGGGAACGAACCGGAAATTCTTCTTCTCGACCTACCGGTTTATGACCTTCACGGTGCGGTGAATGCAGGGGGAATTGCGGCAGCGGTTTCCGTCTTCCGGTGGCAGGCCGAAAAGCATCCGGAAACATTTTCCGGACTGTCGGAAGAGACATTGTTTGCCCTGATCGATGAAATGTCGGGAAGAGGGGAAAGCGAAGGAATGAATTCCGAACAGTTGATCAAAGGAAAACTGGCTGGAATCGACAGCCTGAAAATCCCAATCCGGGTTCTCTATCAGGGTCGATCCTTCACCGGAGATCTTGCTTCGCCCGACACACGGTACCAACATTCTGCCCGTAACGAATCGTCACCCGGAACGAATGCTCCCGCCTGGGAATGGATCCGGCAAAAGGTTTCCGAAGGCTGTGGCCTGACACTCGGTTATGGCTTTTACGCACAAACGGGCGAACGTGTCGGTGGTCAGTGGGCTTCGTTGAGCGGTATGGTGCAGCAGGGAAACACGAAAGCCTTGTATCTCGATTTGGACAACCATCCGGAAACCGAAGGCGGTACCGTTTCTGTTTTTTCAGCCTGGTCCGATACCCTCGGTTATGCATGCCTCGGTTTTTTCACCACCGACACCATAACCTGCTGGGTCGAAAATGCGATTGCCCAGGAGTACGATCCCGATATGACCTTTGAACTTCTTCCTTCAAACGATCTTTCGCTTCGAAACGACCTGAATATGATTGCCTTCCGGAATCCCAGTATCGGTGAGGAACAAATTCATATCCGTTTTCATGCAAATGATGCCAACGGGATCTATACGCTGACAATCATCGATCCAACGGGTTCGGTTGTTTACAAAAAAGCGTATCGTTTTGAAACAAAGGGAATAAAAACAATTTTTTGGGATGGGCGCAATTCAGAAGGCATCCCGGTTGCGAAAGGATTGTATTTGTTGCGCATTCAGACGGCCTCCCGGAAATCCATTCTGAAGATCCTGCGGCAATAATCCCCGCCGCGATTCGATTTTCAGTTGCGAACAAAAAAAACCATCCCTTTCAAAGAACCGAAATTTCGGCCGGGTGCAAATTCTTCCCGGTTACCGATTCGCGGGAGCGGAATGCCCGGTTTCCGTGAAAAACGTTTATGCACAAAATGGCTATCGCAATTGAGGAAAATCATTCAGAAATTTTTCGTCGAAGTGTTGATTAAACCAATGGTCGATGACCGACTTTTTAAAACGCCATTCTTTCCCCAGTTTCACCGCAGGGATTTTCCCGCTTTGTGCCCAGGTATAAATGGTTTGCGGTTTTAGCTTCAGGTACCGGGCCACTTCTTCAATGGTCATTATTTCATCCATATTTCATTCATTTAGAAGACGTAATACGGTCGAATCGTTTGTTTCAGCCTGAATATTCTTCTGACGTGTGTCCGGTAGGTCAGAAACTGCAACGGGGTGGTTCTCTTTCGATGCAGCCAGTTGTTGTACCGAATAAACAATTGCCGTGTAAAAATTCCCTTCGTATTTGCGGAACAGTTTGAATTCTTCCTGTTTGTTGCACAAAAAAGGCCGTAGGTTCCATGAAAGCTGGATCCCAACAAAAGCCAGAATGATGATCCAGATCCGGAAAACAGTAACGCCGATACGAGGATATATGTCTTTGTTTTCGCAGGCAAATTTCAACGCCTCCACCATGCGTCGCATCCCGAAAATTCCAGAGAAAAGAAATATGGCTACATGCAATAGCTGTAAAAAATGATAATTGCCGCCGGTAATCTGAAACAGGATAATAATGGGCGAAAACGACAAAGCAATTGCCGCCGTCAAAACGAAGCCGCTCAACACCACAAAGATCATTTGCCGGATGGTCATTTTGGAGCCTAAAACCTGCTGGATAACAAAAAAAGAGGGGAAGCAGATCAACAGGGAGCAAAGAAACAGGAACATGACCTTCAGCCCTGCCACCAACGACTGCAGGAAACTGTGATAACTCCCCATAACCACCCCATAAAGAAAGGCAAAAAGGCAAAGGATCAAAAGCTGAATAAAAATCATCTTTCCGGATTGCGTCCGATCCCTGTCGTCAAAACAGGATTCGACGTTCTGGAATAAATGAAATGCCGAAGAGAAAGCACTTTTCTTTTCCATTTTGTTCAAGTTTGATTCGGGGATAAAGGTAAGAAAAAATTATTATTACTTATTGTTTGTTGTTGTATTATATTGTTTGTTGTTGTTTGATTGTTTTTAATCTTTTATACATCTGACCGAAAAACCGTACTTTTTGCTTTCATTCCACCGCCCGAAATTAACCTGATCATAATTCAAAAAATAATAAATACCATTGGCTGATTCCTCGTCGGAACTCCACCACAATCCATCGGTAAAAATGTTTTCAAACGTACCAAACTGATCCCGGTTGCCACAGGGAAGAGCAGAGAATCCGGACTTATTCCTGTAGGCAGGATAATCGGTATTCCCGACAGCACCTTCCGTAGCCGAATTCTGCCACCCAAAAGAAATGGCCATGGATTTACCGACTTTGACTCCGCTGGTTGACCCATCGTAATTGTAGCCATTGGAGATCAGATAATTGGTCAATGTGGTCCACTCAGCATCCGTTGGAACGTGCCAACCTACAGGACAAAGCGTACCGGCTGCGACGACATACCCATTGTAGAGCGGCCCAAAAAGGTCGCCAAACGGTGATTGAGTATTATCATACCAACAATAAGCCGAAGTTCCGAGCTCAGCCCAGGCCGACTCATCTGTTACCAGTGGAATTTCAGAACCGTCGTTGTAATGAGTGGTTTTCAGGTTTTCTGACATCCATGTCTGGCTTCCGATTTTAACCGTGGTATACCGGTTCCCTTCCCAATCTTCGACAAAACCGCCGGCAACGATGGAATTTTCTAATTGCTTGAATTTATAATCGACATACGCTTTGTTCACTGCGTCGAGATCGTTGGCAGGTGGTGCCACGTTGACTATACTGTAATTGTTAACATCAATGGTTCCGTTGACATCCAATTTGGAATCGGGATGCCAAACGCCAATTCCCATGTTTCCATTTGGTGTCAGGGTTAAATGGTTCAAATAATTGATTCCGTCAAAGAAATTGAAATCCAGCTCATTAATTCCCGATTCATAATTTCGATGGATCAACGACCATTTTTTGTTTGTCGAATAGTCAGTGAGGAATAAGCCCGCATAATTCCAGTCGCCCCCAAGGCCCGAAATTTCCAGATAGGCATCTGTCAAATCGCTGTAAACCCGCATACCCCCTTTGACATCCAGTTTATTTCCGGGCGTTTCTGTACCAATTCCGACGTTACCACCCAAAAAGTACAGATCATTACCCGACGGTAACCAGGAGGAATAGGTCAGGCTGTTGGCTGTTTTGGCATGAAGGGCATAAGGTACGCTCAGTATTTCACTGGTTCCGTTGATGGAGTAATTTGTACCGCCCTCCGGGTCTGTTTCCACCTTCAGGAAAAAGGGCCCGTTTCCCCAATCAATGGAAGTAAAAGTTCCGGAAACCGGTGTCCCCATTCCAACCTCAAGAGTAGCCAGCCCGTTTGCATTTGTTGCCGGGGTGTGGGTTTCTTCGTAAACAGCCGTTCCTTCGGCCGAACCCTGAAGAATGCTGATCTTCATCCCAATGGTTTCTGAACATACCAATTGCCCCGTGGCATCTCTGATCACCGATTGGTAGCTCACTTTTTCAGGAGCCTGGGCCCCTGCGATCATGCCTTCCGATACGAAGGCAAACAACAGTACTGAAAAAACAGCTCTTTTCATCGATTTCATTTGTTTATCAATTAGTTCATGTTTCAAAATATTCATACGGATTCTTCACTCCGGGAATGATGGAGCTTCTGCTCATGAAAGAGAATTGGGCGGCAAACAATCCGAAAGAAAAACGGTTGGTTCCTCCTTCTCCGGTTCTTTCCCCACCTGAATCAAGCAAGTTTTTCTGAGATAAAATCTGAATGCCTCCAAAAGAGAAGACGAGCAGCAAAACTAGAAAACGAACAGAATTTTTCATCATCCTCTTCTGTTGAAAGCAATTCTGTTTTGCTTACGCTATTTGAATATCAATCCTTTGAAGATAAATTACCAGCGAAGGTAAGGGTTGTTTCTGAATTATTTCAATACAATTGAATATATTTTTAAAAAATAATATTCCAATTCTACTGTCCGGGGAAATAAGAAAGAGTGAACAGATTGCTTCGCTACGCTTACAATGACGTTCATATTCATATAAT
>DAIMEA010000278.1:0-5776 GCA_036725585.1 Prolixibacteraceae bacterium
GTTCAGTTCCGGAATCACTTTACCCACAGCCTTGGCAGCTCCGGTTGAGGAAGGAATGATGTTCTGACCTGCTCCGCGACCACCCCGCCAGTCTTTCATCGACGGGCCGTCGACAGTTTTCTGGGTGGCAGTAGTTGCATGAACGGTAGTCATCAGGCCTTCAATAATCCCGAAATTATCGTGCAATACTTTGGCAACCGGTGCCAGGCAGTTGGTTGTGCAGGATGCATTCGATACAAAGTTCATCGCTTTGGTATATTTATCCTGGTTAACCCCCATAACAAACATCGGGGTGTCGTCTTTCGAAGGAGCCGACATGATGACTTTCTTCGCACCGGCATCGATATGCCCTTGTGCTTTTTCTTTCGTCAGGAAAAGTCCGGTTGATTCAACCACATATTCAGCGCCCACTTCATTCCATTTCAAATCGGCCGGATTTTTTTCGGCGGTTACCCGAATTGCCTTACCATTTACAACCAATTTTCCGTCTTTTACATCAACGCTTCCTTTGAAACGGCCATGGGTAGAGTCGTATTTCAGCATGTACGCCATGTAGTCGACGTCGATCAGGTCGTTGATCCCAACAACTTCAACATTTTCATTGGCAGCAGCCACGCGGAATACAAAACGCCCGATGCGGCCAAAACCATTGATACCAATTTTGATTTTCGACATAATTTATCGTTTTAAATATTAGTAATTAATTTAGTGCGAATCGTTTGCTTTTTTAAATAAGCCCCACAAAATAAATACTTCTTCGTTGAAACATCAAGAATCGCTTCCTTTTTTTTCGTTCAATAATTATTTCGTAACAAAGCGGTTGGAAGACCCGAAGACCGGAGAAAAGACATAAGATATAAGACATGAATTGCCAACTGCTTTAGCTGGAGGTATAAAATGAAGTATCACTGTTGTCCGGAGAAATAAAAAATAGGAACAGATTGCTTCGCTAATTAAAACAAATTCAGATAATTGTGTCATTTCGACCGGAGCGAAGCGGAGAGAGAAATCTGTTGTAACAAGGGATTCCGACGAGGAACGAGGAGGAATGACACCTCTTAACGACTGTCATATAGAAATTATGCCCAAAAATTTTAGGTAAACAAAGCAATCTGTTGTTTTATCCGGGCACGAATAAAAAAAAAAAACACTTCCGCCACGGGGTATTTTCTTATTAAATTGTATTTATTCCGTTCCGATTACTTTATTCATGCCGGTTTTCGGAACGGATATGTTATAAAACATATTTTTCAGGAAACGGATTGTTGAATAGGAAGGACAATGACAGGTTTTGCATCCGGTAGCGAACAAAACAAAAAGGAGGAACAGAAAACAAATCGAAAAGCGACGAATAAAATGTTGATTCTTACTCATATTGAAAACGTTTTACGAACGAACAAATATTATCAAATCTTTACGAAGTGGCATTCTGTATTACGCGCTATTGTTGGATTTTGTAAATTTGAGCCCCAATGGGAACCGAAAACAGAACGGGTACAAATAAAAAAAAGTATCGAACGGTTGCCCAATTATTTTTTTTTATATTTTTATTCGTTGAATGCAATGATTTAACAAAAAAAAAATAAATTTGGTTTTATTTTTAAAATTGAGCGTAAATGTACTTTAAACTAAAGAATTCATCGTGAAAAGACCATGATGAATTTATTGTACAATATTTTGTACATTGTCGATAAATTTTATACGTTTGTAACTTGTTGTGTGCTGCGTATAGTGGTGCATAAAGAAGGAAAGATGAAAAAATTAAATAAAATTAAAATCAATCAATCAATTAAGTTCAATTAAAAAACAAGTGCTATGAGAAAATCATTTACACGGCTCTTTAAGGTTTTCATGCTTTTATGCATGATGAGCTTGCAAGTCGTTGCACAGGGCGCTACGTTTGGCATCTCCTTGTCACCAAGGGATGGTTCATGTGCCGCCTCGCGTACCGGGGACTACGTGATCGATTTCAATCGAACCGTATACCCGAATGGACTTGGGGTATTTGCCTTGAGCAATCAGTTCGGGACTGAGTACCTTACGGTACAGGTTCCGCAAACCATTCCGGCCGGACAAAATGAATTCTTCAGCGCAAATGGGAACATGTCGGTCCTGTTTAACGCTGATAAGGTATTCATTAAACTCCACGATTACACTTTGAGCGCGGAAACTCCCTACTACATTACGGTATCGGAGGACGCCATCAAAGATGGTAGCGGGACATTTTTCGACGGTCTGGAAGATCATAACGCCGCTGCTTTAACTCCCTGCATCAATAACGTCCCCGACTGGGACTTTACCACGATTGCAGCCGGACCCCTGGATGTTAAAGCCGATGCGAACGGTTTTATGTTTAACCCGCGCGACAATGCTCTGAATGTTAATCGAAACCATGGAGCAGACGGTAGCGCAAACGTATATACCGTAACCTTCAACCGGCCTGTTTACTGGAAAGCAACCGGAGGCCAGGGAAGCGCCCTTACCGCATATCCCAACGGATGGTTGAAAGATGGTTACTTCGCCCTTTACACATCCACCGATGGATTCAACGAAGAATACGGCGGAAATGTAGTTGCCCACATACTGAGCAGCGTTTCAATTACCGGAAATGTACTTTCCTTTACCTTTTCCGATTATCCCAATCCGGGTACACCCGAATTACTCGACCCGAATACGGAATACTACCTGCGTATACGGCCCGACATCATTGTCGACTACTACTATGTTAATGAAAACCTGAAGACCATCGACCACATGTGGGATGGTGTAAACACCAACACCGAATGGAACTGGAAAACCAAAGACGGTAAAGCTGCCGTAGTTGCCAAAGCGGGTTGGTTCGATTCAAGTTGCACACCCGATACGGCTTCCTTCTGGATCGTTATCGATGATGATAAGACAGCGATGACCACGCAAAGCCTGAAAATTGGGACCAGCGGGACCACCGTTACGGAATCAACCATTAAGCCGTTTATTACCATTAATGGTTCGCCCATCGACGCGGGAAGTAACGTATATTTCTCTGTTGTTGCCGACAACTATTTAGTTGGTGGCTCAAGCGATGGAGGTGCAAACCTTTTAATTCGTGTGAAACCCAAAAATCTCACCTATACCACCAATACCGATTACACGGTAGGGCTTACATCCGGAATGTTGGATGCTGGTGGTGATGCCATTTTGGGGAAAACCTTTAAATTGACATCAAAAGATTATACGGCACCTGTTTCGTCAACCGTCACCGCCAATGCCGATGGTACTACCTTCGACATTCTCGGCCGCCTGGACGAACCCGGTACTATATATTATATTGTAGTCAAACGCGACGATGTAACCAAAGACGGCAACTTCGACTGGTGGCAACCTACCGCCAACGAATTGTATAATGCCATTGGCGATCCTACTTACAGCGCTACAAGGGGAACAAGTTCCACCTCAGATGACAAAGCCAATATCCAGATTTTTGCATCCGGTTCGATCGATGTCTTGACCAAATTCCCCGATCGTACCTGGCACGAACGGATTACCGGCCTGCCCGAATCGCACGGCACCTACTATAATGTTTATTACGTAGCCTTTGATAAAGTATGCAGTGGACACAATGCCATTTCGGCTGCCACTCCGCATGTCAATAACAACGCCACGGGTGTGATCAAAATTCAGGAAGCCACCCTGGACATTCTGCCTCCGGTAGTATCCACCTGGTCGGCCGACCTGCTCGACCCGAACACCGATAAATCTCCTGCTCCCGATGCAGCCGATGGTTGCAGCGACGATAACGATAACGATATCGAGGGGATCAAACGGATGGGCGCTATCTATGTTAAAATGAACGAAGCCGTTGAACTGGCTGCCGGTTATGGAAACGCCATCACCACCGGTTCACAGGTTGAAGGCATCTTCCTTGTTGAAGATAACGGTGTGGCCGTTGGACTGAATGCTGCCCAGTGTTCGTACGACCCGGCTACCTTTACCTTCAAACTGGTTCCCGACTCTGCTTTCAAGAGCAGTGCAACGGTACGGGTAACCCTGTTGGCCAACAAAATTCAGGATAAAGCCGATGACGCTGAATTCGGTCCGAACGGAACCGAAAAACTTACGCCGGAATATTCCGAATTCTGTGTGGAAAATTATGTAGGCCCGCGTGCTGTTTGCTTTGACGACGATATCGACTACTGGTGGACACCCACCGACGGTCAGACGATGGTTCCCAACGATGCCACTATTTTACTGGCATGGGATCAGCAATTGTATGCACCGGCCGAAGATGAATCGGCTCCCGGCGTAATTACCGCAATTTCGAATACACCCGGTTCGCCCACTTTTGTCGGGCGGTACATCCGCATTCGCAGCGCTGCTACTGCTGGTGCTGCACCTACAGGCGCTGTTGTATACCAGTTCGACCCGAACGACCCGGATGCCAACCTCGATGTATTCAACTTCCATTTTGCCAACAACGACGAAGGCGCCCAGATCACCATAGAACTGGTGAACGGCAACCTTTTCGAATCGGAAACATGGTACTACGTGGAAATTGAAAGCGGATTGCAGACCGTTGAACGCATCTCCCTCGACTGGGACGATGCCGACATGGTAACCGAACCGAATTATAGCTCGTGTGCACCCTATAATTATCATATGGTATTCCAGAGCAGGGATAACATTTCACCCACCTGCCTGTTCTACGAAGACAACGATTTCGATCCGACAGCCGACCTGGGTCTGCTCGAAGGAACCGACATCGCAGTAGGTTCATACATCCTTGCCCGTATTTCCGAATGGGTACAACTGGGCTTCGACGGCTTCCGCGATCTGTCGTACACCGACACAATCATTGATGCCAATGCCCTTCGTCCTTACTTTACCCTGAAAGATCCCGATGGAAACCCGATCCAGTTCGATTGCAAATATTTCTCGCTCGATCGTTCCACCGATGAAGCAACCGTTTATATTGATCCGTACAACTATCCCGATGCCGGTGATGAAACACCGAACTGGGTAGCTTGCGAAGAAGGTCTCGAAGTTTGCTTCCTGGGTATTGAACCTGCATATGAAGACGACATCCTCGAAGACGATGCATCCAATCCTGTGGGTGCAGAATGCGATCTTTTCAATATTTACTGCGAACCCGGTGAAATTCCCTGCCTTGAATTCATTACTCTGAATGGAATCAATGTTCCCAGTGTGCCCGGCAAAACCGGTAAGGATTTCCTCCGCAACATTGGCGACTTTACACGGGTCGACTTGTTAACGCTCGACTTTGGTTTCGGTGGTGCCATGGATACCATTCCCGGACAAATCCTCGAATTGTGGAGCAGTACCGGATTGGTTGCCACCATCGCTTCGGAAGACGGACGGGATATAGGTGCAGCCAGCGATATTATCCGTTATCGGTTTAATCTGACCGGAAATCCCGGATGGATCGACAACGAAGATTATTTTGTACGGATCTCCGGACCTTCCATGACCAGCACCAGTTCGGTTTGGACATGTGATTATCCCGATCCGGCCATTCAGGCCGGTGTGGACACCGCCGTATTCTTCCATACGATCGACGGAACGCCTCCGGTGATCACCGGTTTCATCCCCGATGATCCTTCCTACGGCGGATGTCTTCTCGACAAAGACGTTACCGATATCATCATTAACTGGAACGAACCGATTGCCAAGGGCGCCGGATCAATGGAACTGCGCCGGGTAACCCCGACGGGAAATACCTGGGTGGCTTCGATCAATATTGCCAGCGGTACCTTATCGCATGGTGACTCAACGTTGACTT
>DAIMEA010000279.1:0-5772 GCA_036725585.1 Prolixibacteraceae bacterium
GGATGGCACGCGGATAAAACGGATCTTCGAGCGCGGATTTTTGATGATTTATCCGTGTTTCTCCGCGTTGCCTGCATCCGCGTCATCGGCGTCCCAATTGCCCTTACTCATTTGTTTCCGGCAGGGTGAAATAAAACGTACTTCCCGCGGTCCCCGTTTCTCCTGTATTGCTTTCGGCCCAGATCGTTCCATTGTGCCTTTCAACAAATTCTTTACAGATTATAAGGCCCAAACCGGTGCTGGGTTCGTTGAGGGTGCCGGGTCGACTGACATTACGATCAATATGAAAAAGATTGTCAATCAATTCTTTTTTCATTCCTATTCCTGTGTCGTTGATCGAGAGCAGAACCCGGGAATCCGCTTGCTTTTCAACATTCATGATAACACTACCTCCCGGATAAGTAAATTTTATGGCATTGGTAAGCAGGTTGCGCAAAATGGTTTTAACCATGTTTTTATCGGCAAAAACGCTGATGTTATCTCCTTTGATGTGCGTTTCAAGCTTGATTCCTTTTTTTCGTGCTGCTTCTTCAATTTGTTCATCGAAGCGGAGAAAGGCTTCATCGATCCGGATCGGTTCCGGATTGAAGGGAATAATTCCCCGTTGCAGCCGCGACCACTCGAGCAGGTTGTCGAGCAACTGGTAGGTCGAACGGGCTGTTTTGTTGATCGATTGGGCAAATTGCTGCAACTCGGCTGCTGAAAGCGATTGGCTGTTTTCGTCCATCAGCTCGGTCAGGCTCAGAATAGAGGCAAAGGGACTTCGTAGGTCGTGGGCAATGATCGAGAAAAATTTGTCTTTGGTAGCATTGTTTTGCCGCAACTCCTCGGCCGATTCCTTCAACGTTTGTTCGATTTCTTTCCTGCGGGTGATGTCTTCCATCAGGGTGAACACCTTTTCCACTTTGCCGTAAGGGTCGGTAAGCGGTACCAGGTAGCTCGAAAGATATATATTCTTTCCCCATTTTGTTGAATAAGGCATCTCCGTTTTCAGGATTTTGTTATCGGCTATGCACTGGTTAAAAATTTCGGCATAACCATTTTTCACCAATGGGGGAAAGGTTCGTACGTTGATTTTTTTGGTAGCATCGAGTGAGGGCGAACCCAGGATCTTCAGGAGGGCTTCGTTTCCTTCTTCGATCGTACCATCGGCACGGGCAAGGTAAATGCCCAACGGAGAGTTTTCGAACAGGAGCCTGAATTTCTGTTCGCTGAGACGAAGTTGTTCCTCGGCAATTTTACGATCGTTGATGTTGCGGGTAATTCCCAGAACGCCGGTTATCTCTTCTTTCGGTCCGAATTCAAAAAACGTGGTGAATTCTACCCAGATGTATTCCCCGTTTTTGCATCGTTGGCGCATGACATGAACATCGGTCTGGTGATTGCGCGCTCCCCGGTAGTACTCTTCGATCCGCTTGGGTAATTCACGGGCAATATATTCCGCCGATTCGGGATCGAGTGCCTCGCGGATGGTTTGCTGCATGGCTTCTTCAACCGAAAACCCGGTCAGGTTGGTTACCGAGGGACTGATGTAGGTGAATCTCAGGTTTTGGATGTCGATGGACCAGATCACATCGCTGATGTTCTCGGCGATCATCCGGTAGCGCTCTTCGCTATCGCGCAATTGTTTTTCCAGTAGTTTGCGCTCAATAATGATACCTGCCTGCTGCACAAAAAGTTCGATGTATTCCGTATCGGAAATGGGAACGTTCGAGCGGTGAAAGAAATGGACTGTGGCATAGAGATGTTGGTCCTTTTTAATTCCTATGGTGTAAATTTTCTTAATCCCCAGCATTTTTTCGAGGGCAGTTGCTGCCAGGGGAGGAAATTCAGGACCGGAAAAATCCGTAAGCCCCTTGATGAATTCATGAAGTTTACCCGATTGAAACAATTTTAAATGGGAGGAGATGATTTTGAAGGGTTTTTCAAAAATATCGAAGCCGACCTTTTTAAAGGCTTTTTGAATTCTTTCTCCGGATAAGCCCCGGATCGATTTTACGCGGGAATACGATTCTGTATTATCAATGGCGGAAAAGAGGATAACGGAGTCGGGAAATTGTTGGTGTAAGGTTTGGGTCAGGTAGTCGTAAATAGCTTCAACGTCTTGAAGTTTCAGCATTTCGGTATACGAATGGCTGAGTTTTTCAAATTTTGCTGCATGGGCCTTCAGTTCCTCCTCTGCATTTTTCTTCAGCGAAATATCTTCGTGGGTGACAATGATGTTTTCTACCTTGCCCAGGTTGTTTTTGATCGGGTAGATCCGGGTACTCAACCAGCGGGTTCTGCCTTTTCCCTTTCCTTCGGTAGGCCCGGAAGCATCGAAAAGGTATTCGGGTACCTGGACCGATTCGCCACGGTATGCCCGCAAAACAAATTCGTATAAACCTGTTCGTTTGACTTCGTCGCTTTTTAAAATATTAAATTGATGAACAGTGTGTTTAGCCGGGAAGCCCCAAAGTTCTTCGTAGGCTTTGTTCACGATGAGCTGTTTGCCTTCTATGTCGTATAGTTCAATAACCGTGGGCGATTGCAATAAAATAGCTTTGAACAGGGTTTCGCTTTGCCGTAGTTTTTCCTGCATACGGATTCGCTCGGTAATCCGGGCTAAACGCTCAGCAATCCCTTTTACCAGCAAACGTTCTTCTTTCAGAAAAGGCCCTTCGTCTTGGGGTGGACGTTCTTCAAGATAAACAACCGATAGCGTTCCCATCAGCTCTTTCCCGATTGCAAGGGGCTCTTCAATTTTCCAATAGCAGGTGTCGCTGAAATTCGGGGTTTGGAACTTTTCCTCCGAAACAAGCAGTTGTGCACCCGTGTTTTCGGGGTACTGGAAACTATTGGGAAACGACAGGATAAATTCGCTGTAAATATCTTCCAGGTCTGTGTCTTCTTTTTCGGTCAGACCGGCGAGCCGATAAAAGGCATTGAGCTCTTTGAACCGTTCCCGGGCATTGTGTTCGGCTTTTTTTCGTTCGCTTATGTCGGCAAACAGAATGAAGAAAAAATTTTCGGAAACAGCCAGCCGGGTTTCGACTTCCCGGAACGATCCGTTGCTGCATCGCACTTTAAATTCCATAGGAGAAAGCGATGCCGGGTTGTTCTGGATCAGTTCTATGCTTTTTTGCCAGTTTCTCTTTACTTGTTTCCGGTAGTGTGGATCGGGATAGGCCCGGGGCCACCATGCTTCCACATTGGGGATATCGTCGGGTGTGTAGCCAAATAGTTTTGTGAACTGATCGTTCATGAAAAGGGTTCTTCCTTCACGATCGGAGATCACGATACCCAGGGGCGCCGAACGGGCGAACAACTTAAACCGGTTTTCGCTTTCTTCGAGCGCTTGAACAGCCTTGAGGTGCTCTTTCTCCTTTTCAATGGCTTCGAGGGCATAATCAATGTCCGAAGCGACTTCCTCGAGCAGCCGGACTTCTTCCTCCGTGAAAAAATTTCTCTGTTCGGCATACAGGGCAAAAGCACCTGTGGTCCTGCCAAAAACGGTCAGGGGGAGAGAAATAACCGACCGGTAGTTCCGTTTTATTGCTTCTTCTTTCCACAAGGCCATCATGGGGTCGGTTTCGATGTCGTTGCAGAAAACGGTTTGTTTTCTCCGGATCGACAGGCCAACAAGTCCCCTTCCTCCGGGTACATCGGTCGATTTGATGGCATCGATTTCCGCCAGGTAATCATCTTCCATACCGGCAACCGACACGGGAGTGACATACGGATCGTTTTCCCGGGTTAAACCCACCCAGGCCATCCGGAATTTCCCGTGGTCGATGGCAATCCGGCATATTTCATCCAGCAGCTTTTGGGCGTCGTGCTTATGGACAATGGCCTGGTTTACCTGGCTGATGACTGCGTAAATCCGGTTCAGTTTTCGGATTTTTACCTCGTCCTCCCGTCGTTGCACGGTTTTCCATACCGCGTCCATCATCAGTTGCAGCTGGCGAATATCGGAAGCGTTGTAATCTTCATCTTTATTGGCAACGCCTACAACGGCAACAATTTTGTTGTCGATCACGACCGGGATGGTCAGGAATTTCTTCAGCGGTGCATGGCCTTCGGGGGTTCCTTTCTTTAAGGGGTCGGGTGCCGCAAAATCGTTGATAAGGATCGGTTTCCGCTGTCGGACAGCTTCGCCCCAAATTCCCGTTTTTTCCAATTCATACGTGGTTTGCGGGTCGGTAACCGTGCACTGGTGCATTACTTCTTTCGACCAGCTGTTCAAGGTGAATTTGCCGGTTTCTTCGCTGTAAAAATAGATGTAGCCAATTTGGCTTCCGGTAAGTAAAATCGCCTCGTTGAGGGCAAAATCGAGCAGTTCCTGAATGTTTTCGGAGGGATGCTGGTTGATGCGAAGGAGGCTTTCGAGTCGCGCTTCTTCGAGCTTCAGGCTCTCTTCGATGTTTTTGTGGTGGGTGATGTTTTGGTGGGTTCCCGACATCCACAGGGGTTTCCCCTCGTCAGTCCATTCCGAGACCTTCCCCCGGTCGAGAACCCAGATCCAGTGCCCATTTTTATGTTTCATCCGGAATTCCGACTCATAGAAAGCAGTCTCACCGCGAAAATGCCGGGTAAGTTGTTCCTCGCTTTGGGCCAGATCGTCGGGGTGGCATAGCGAGCGCCATGTTTCGATGCTGGTTGGTTCCAGTTCTTCGACAGAGTATCCCAACATTTGTGCCCAGGTTTCGTTGAAGAGGGTTATCCCGGTTACGATATTCCATTTCCAGGTACCGGTTTGGGTTGCTTCGATGACAAAACGGAACCATTCATTGATCCTTTTTATTTCATCATCCGATCCGCTACCCGGTTGTGTGTTGTTTCGTTCCCTGCCCATATCAATTCTTTCAAGGTTTTATACGGATGGTTTTATTTGCTGTGGGTGTTCTTCGGTGTCTTTTCGTTTATATTGCCGTTTCCGTCTTGTGGGGGAGACAAAATGTGAAGGTACTCCCCTGGTTCAGGACACTTTCTACACCCACTTTCCCGCCCATTTTTTCGGCAAGTTCGTGAACGATGCTCAATCCCAATCCCGTACCCCGGGTGCTGGCTTCGTCGATGTTGCTGCCCCGGTAAAAACGTTCGAAAATATGCGGAAGATCTTTTTCGGGAATGCCAATGCCGGTATCCTTTACGTAGAAACGGAAACAGCCCTCACCCGGTTCACAGCCCAGGGTAACCTCTCCCGAATGTGTATATTTTAAAGCATTCGATAAAAGATTGACAATGATTTGCCGGAGTTTTTCGCGGTCGGTTTCCAAAACGATATCCTTCTGTAGGGTGCATTCGTAGTTGAGGCTTATCTCTTTTTTGGCATATTCGGGCAGACTGAATGCCTGTTTTATCTCGCTCAGGAGCTGATGGGCATAAAAACGGGAAGGCTTGTACGCAAACATGTCGGTTTGCAGTTTGGAGTAAACCACTATGCCATCGATGATGTTGACCAGTTGCTCTGAATTTTGCACAATGATTTTTGCATATTGGGCAATCAGTTCCATGGAGTTTTCTTCGGGAAGCAGGCTGGCAAAACCCATGATGGAGTTCATGGGGGTGCGGATTTCGTGGCTCATATTGGCCAGGAAGGCGGTTTTCAGCCGGTCGCTTTCTTCGGCACGTTCCTTCGCCTGGATCAATTCCCGGGTCATTATTTTTTGTTCGGTGATGTCCTTTCGGATGGCCAGGTAATGGGTAATTTTCCCAAAAGAATCGGTAATGGGCGAAATCGTGGTGGATTCCCAGAAGAGCGATCCGTTCTTTTTTCTGTTTTGAAATTCG
>DAIMEA010000280.1:0-5770 GCA_036725585.1 Prolixibacteraceae bacterium
AGGCAGGTAACATTGATTCCCGGGCTGGCTGCCAACAACCACGACCCGTCCAACCCCGACAGGATAAGCGGTATCTTGTGAAATCCGGATCACATTTTCGTTAACGGTATGATACAAAACCGGAAGACCGGAACTGGATTCACCCCCAAGGGTAAAAAAAGGCTCGTGCATGTAATGCACCGGAATAACGTCGAAATCAAGGCTTTGTTGTTTACGGTTTATTTCGACCCAGGCGCTGGTTGCTTCGGAAAAAACGGGAAGGATTCCCCCGCAGAAACCATCCGCCACTTTTTCAAGCACCCGGATTGAATGACCACACAGGGACTCGCCCAAGAACAGCGAGTCGGACGTTTCGCCTTCCAGGTCGATCGTTTCCCCCGATGAACCAAGGTATTGCCATTGCCACAACCGGGTTACTTCGGCCGGACATTCATCCAAAGGATCGTCCCATTCGGCATGCTGGGCCCGTATAACGGAAAAAGCAGCCGGATCGGAATCCAGCAGGGGCAGGCTCATGCAAACCGGAGGGTCGTTTACGGGTATCTGGGTAATCATGGCTACAGCCGGATTGCTCAGGTCGAAACCGTCGTTCAGCCGAACCTCAACACTGCGTATTCGTTCCGGGTGGGGTGCATCGCTCCCATTCCAAACGGAAACGCTGCGAAGAATGTCGACCCATGTTTCGACCGAAAGGTCGCCGTTGCTGGTAAGAACCAGGTGGTCCGTTTCGTTTCCCGTTACCTGCAGGAAGGGATATACATCCGGGAAACACAGGTATTCCTTATCATCATAAAATTGATTGCGCAAAATGAGTGAGGCTTCCCGGATGGGGTCTCCGTCGGCATCGAAAAGAACAAGGTCCTCATCGGCGATTCGCCCCTCCCCTTCCTGCTCGGTACACGTTCCGTTATAATTGACACCCAGGGCGCCCGAACTGTTATTGGCATCCAGATCGATGTGTGGGGGTGTATTTTCCGTTTCAACCTTCACTTCCCCCGAATAAGCAGCACCTACCCCATTCCGGGCAAAGATCCGGAAAAAGAAGGGGCCGGGACCGGGTAAGCCATTGACCCGAATCTGAAAATTCCCGGGATTGGGCCAATTTCCGCTTTCCGAAGTTGTTTGTGCAAGAGCGGGATCAAAACCCGATTCGGCAGACCAAACTACACCTCGTTCAAAAATCGTTTCATCATTAATGCCCTGTACCTTCCCCTCGATGCGTATCGAAGAACGCAACATCTGGTCGAATCCAATCCATTCAACCACCGGCAGGGCAGGCAGGGTGGTAAATGAAGCCGTTTCGCTGTATCCGGTTCCCTCGTCGCTCAGGGCAAAGGCACGGTAATAGTAGGTTTGAAAAGGGGAAAGACCTTCCAGAGAACAGGTATATACATTTTGTTGATTCTCGGGATAAACCACAGAATTATTCGTTGTCGGATCGGGTTTATTCGACCAGCAAATGCCCCGCGAATCAATAAGAGCCCCATTATCGTTGAGCACTTCTCCGCAAACGCTTGCCGAAATCGATGTGAGTTCGCTTATGCCACAGACACCCATATCGGGGGGGATTCCATCTGTCGTAAAACTCCACACAGGTCCCGGAGCGCTGTGTTCGCCATCACTGGCTACAACTTTCCAGAAATGCCGGGTGCTGTGGGGCAGCGTACCCGCATAAAAGGATGTTCCGGTAACGATGCCCGCCAGAGGGGGAGGATTGGTATTTCCCAGATACACAGAGTAGCTTAATGCATCGCCATTGGGATCGCCCCCCGACCATGCCAGGGTCGGTGTCAGACTTGCATTGGGGCATTCATCGGGTGGAACCGGATGGGCAGGAGTAAAGGGTGGCAGGTTGACGTAGATTCCCGTAATGGATAAATCGTCGATGTACATCCACTGATTTTTGGAAAAATCGTTGTTATCCTGAAAAAAGACCAAACGTACGATCTGACCGGCATAAACCGATAAATCGAAGGAATAATTCACCCATCCTCCATCGTTGAAATCGCCGTTAAAAATTTCGGCCAGCGGTGTTTCCCCAAACTGGGGCAGCAACAGTGCTTTTTGCTGGTTTTGGGTAGAGACCTGGGGTGTAAAACGATTTACCCAGAAATTAAGCTCGGCATCATCCGGAACCATAAAACAAACCGTTGCGGCGTTCCGAACCGATGAATTGCCGGTTTCCCTGCCCAGTTTGAGAGCATGGGAGCCTGTATGGGCAAAGCCGGCCGGGAAACCATACTCACCAAAAAGGGAAAACGGAGAATATGAGTCCTCAAATCCCTGTATATAGGGCATTTCAATAAATGAAAGTGACACGGGCTCTATCCCCAAAAGTGCACTTTGCCGATACGTAAAGTTATGGCTCAGGGGGGTTAGGTCGGTAAGCAGATAGTTTCCGTCGCCGGATCCGCTCCAACCCCAGTTAAAGTGGAAATAACTTCCGGAATAGCCGTCGCACACCCAGGCATGCCCGCTGGAACCCGATTGATTGTACCCTGAGTAAATGATGGGGCGACCGTTGTCGATTTCGTTTCGCAGCAAGGTTTCCCAATCGGACGAAGACCAACGGTCGCGGTCGGAAATAAACGTAGTGGCATTGTATCGAAAATACGTTTTCATGGCGGCTTCGGCATCTTCGAGCCAGGCGCCCGACGAACCCGGGCCAAAATCCATGTCAACCGAAACGGCACAATGATAGCCAATTTCCTGAACCTCGGCATTCAGTGAAGTGACATTCGGCGGCATTGCCGACCATATGTATTCAGCGTTCTCAAAATTGGCCGATTGCACCCCGTAATCACTATGCATATAACTATGATTCCCCAGTCCGGAATAAGGGTATTCCCAGTATTTCATCACCTGGGCCATCGATGTAGCCACACATCCCAGCCAGACGCGACCGTTGCCGGTGGTACTGGCCGGATCCGCAGGGCACATTTCGTTATAATAGCGCCCCTGGTTCCAGGTAGTCGATAATAAAGGGCTTGCAGAAACAGACAGAGCTTCGGGAAGAGAAGCCGGCAAAGGTGTATCCGCAGAAAGGTTTTGCCATCGGTTGCGGATTTCTCCAGAGGGTTGAATCCCTTCTTCGATCAGGCCTTTTAACTCGTTCTCCTTTGCCTGTAACCATTCCTTAACCGGAGCGGGCATGTCGTGTAAAGGTAAAAACCCATCGCGTGCATAGGCCAAAACCGGTTCCGATTGGTCGCTGCCCGACACGATGGCCCATCCCTGGGGGTGAAAAGTAACAAGATAATAAAGAGGAAGACCCTGATGTTCGATCACCTGAACCGATGAAACATTCTTTTCCGTGAAGGAGAGATCGCTTATGGCAGCCAGCCAGTTAACCGCAACCTTTTCGGCCCGTACCCGGTCAATCGGCGCCGGATACGCCCAAAGCGCCGGAAAAAATATCAATCCAAAAAACAGGACATACCTGAACACGACCAACTGCTTCATGCAACCATCTACTAATCTGACAAAAAACTAATTATCGTTTTTATACACCCAAAAAAACCGAAGGGCAAGTTACGAAGAAATTGCATGAAAATCGGGTATCTCTTTTAAAAAACGATAGCATTGCGCCGCAAAATCCGATTCGCAGCAATACATTTCCAAACCGTTTGTCACAATCAGGTAGGGAACCTGAAGATGCAAATTATATACGGCAACCTGGTCGAATGTTTGTTGGCTGATCCGAACATCGGGTGCTTTGCATTCAACCAGCAAGAGGGGTTTTGCCTGCCGTGAATAAGCAACAATATCGTAACGAAGAATCTTTCCGTGCAGCTTAAAACTCCGTTCAACAGCAAGATAACCCACCGGGAAACCCTTTTGATCGCGCAAATAATTCAGGCAGTTTTGTCGCACCCATTCTTCCGGGGTTAAAAGAACATATTTTTTTCGGGTTGGATCGAGAATGAATATCGTACCATCTGTTTCCTTCATTCGGAAGCGGGAAGGAGGAAAGATCAATTTGGGCAAAGGTCCTTGCATTGCGTTGTTCTTTTACGCCCTAAAACTAGTGTTTTTCATCCACAGGCCTCGGATAAATTTGTTATTTTTGCTTGCAGTTGTTGTATGGAATAGCTGCATGAAATCGAAAGAAGAAATTGTAACCAATTGGTTGCCCCGATACACCGGTGTTCGAACCGATGCTATTGGCAAGTATGTTTTGCTGACCAATTTTCAGCATTATATTGAACTTTTTGCCCAAAAAATGGGAGTCGGGATCGACGGGGAGGACCGCAACATGCCCAGCGCCACGTCCGAAGATATTACCATTTTAAATTTCGGGATGGGAAGTCCAAACGCGGCAACTGTAATGGATCTGCTCAGCGCCGTGATGCCCAAGGCCGTCCTCTTTCTCGGGAAATGCGGGGGCCTAAAAATTAAAAACAAAGTGGGGGATTTGATCCTGCCCATTGCCGCCATCCGTCACGACGGAACATCCGACGATTATCTCCCACCCGAAGTGCCCGCCCTTCCGGCCTTCAATCTTCAGCGTGCCGTCTCGACATCGATCCGGGATCACGAAAGGGATTACTATACCGGGGTAGTTTTCACCACCAACAAACGGGTTTGGGAATACGACGACCGGTTTAAGAAATACCTGAAAAAAACCCGGGCCATGGCCATCGACATGGAAACAGCCACCATTTTTGTTACTGGATTTTACAACCAGATTCCAACAGGAGCGCTATTGCTTGTCTCCGACCAGCCCATGATTTCCAGTGGAGTTAAAACCGAATCGAGCGACAAATCGGTAACCGAAACCTACGTCGAAGACCACCTGACCATTGGGATCGACGCCATGAAACTATTGCGGGATAACGGGCGTTCGGTGAAACATCTAAAATTTTTCGACGAATGACGTACAACGAAATCCTTCAGCATCTTCAGAAGCGTATTTTCCATCCCATCTATATTTTCATGGGCGAAGAGGCATATTTTATCGATTCTCTTTCCGATTACATTGCAAACCATGCCCTCCGTGAAGAGGAACGGAGTTTTAACCAAACCATTTTGTACGGAAAGGATTGTACCGCCGACCAATTGCTCACCGTGGCAAGGCGTTTCCCAATGATGGCAGCCTACCAGGTTGTCATCCTGAAAGAGGCACAACTCATGGAAAAACTGGAAGACAACTTGCTAGGTTATGTGGAAAAACCCCTGAAGTCGACTATTCTGGTGATTTGCCACAAATACGGGAACCTCGATAAACGAAAAAAATTTCTGAAAGCAGCGGGCGAAAACGGTGTCGTATTTGAATCGAAAAAGATCTACGAAAACCAGTTGTCCCCATGGATTCATAAGTATTGCAGCGAAAAAGGATACCGGATCGAACCGCAGGCTTCGGCCCTGCTTGGGGAATACCTGGGGACCGAAATCTCCAAAGTAGTAAACGAACTGGAGAAACTCATGATCCTGCTCCCCTCCGACAAGCCGATCGCTCCGGCAGATATTGAAAAAAACATTGGTATCAGTAAGGATTACAATGTATTTGAGTTGCAGAAAGCCCTGGGGCAAAGGGATATTCTCAAATCGAACCGCATCATTCAATATTTTGGTGCCAACCCAAACCAGAATCCATTTCCCAAGACACTTTCCTCTCTTTATTATTTTTTCAGCAAGCTGCTGATGATCAACTTATCGAACGATAAATCGAAGAATGCCGTTACACGGATGCTCGGGGTAAATCCCTACTTTGTCGACGATTTCCTTAATGCAGCCCGGAATTATCCCACGCCCAAACTGGTCGAAATTG
>DAIMEA010000281.1:0-5734 GCA_036725585.1 Prolixibacteraceae bacterium
AAGCCCAAACCCGGGTTTCTCCATCCACCGACCCAATACCCCAAAAGTGTGCCATCCGGATTTACGTGCCACCCATTGACCTGTCCGGCCGGATTGATGTTTCGCTCCAAAGGTAAGGAAGCCAACACGTTTCCCTTCATTTCCACATCGAGGTATTCAGCCCGTTCTTCGGTAAAAAGCCGTAGCTGTGCCGTTGCATCCATACCCGATTTTCCCAGGTACAGTTTTGCGGATAAACCCAGACGGAATTGATCGTTCAACCGCCGGGAGGTTGTTGCCTGGAACGTTGTATAATGGAAAAGTCCCAGTTTGAATTGGGTTTCAAACCAGGATCCGGTAAGCGCTTTGTTGCCTTGATCGAGAAAGTGGATCAGGTTCTTATCGAAAAAAAATGCAGCCATAGCGTTTTCGCTTATCCGAAACATCCATGGGTTTGATTTGATTACGGTACCGACATTCAGATAATCAGCCGACGCATGGAACATCAGCAAATTTTCATGGCTGATCCTTTCAGCGAGTCTTCCGGGATCAATCACCCATCCCCCATCCGTTCCGGGATAAAGAGCTTTTCGGATTGAAAAAGGGAGATACAGGTCGACATCAATCAGCGAAAAAGGAAAAACAGAAACCGCCCAGGGTTTTTCGAGGCTCAGAAAAGAAGGATTCAAAGCCGGTTGGTTTCGGCTTCCATAAGCGATGAGTCCCGATTGACCGTAGCCGGAAAAAGGGAAAACGGAAGAAAACAGAAAAATCAATGCTATTGCGGTCTGCTTTTTCAAAATCCTTCCCAATTAGGTAATACATCCAGGATCACTTTCAAATCGAAGCCCAAATCGTACTTCAACTTGGCCGGTTTGGTCCCTTCGTCGGGCGAGAGAAATGCCGCGCGTACCAAAAGGGCATTAGCTGTGCGCAAAGGGTTTAATTCTTGCCCGGTCAAAACCAAAGAGTTTTCGGCCTCGCTGATCCCGGTTACATTTCCGAGTTCATCGGTTGGGGCTGCATCAAGCAGGGTTACGTGCATTATTTCGCCGGTTACGGTTCCCGAAAGGGTATCGAACGGAGTGATGTCCAGATTGACCTGTAGGGGAATTTCATTCCGTGTCCGGAAAATTAGGGAAGCCTTTTCAACCGTTTCGGTCAGCGATCCGAACGAAACGGCAAGTGTGTCGACGTACTCAAAAAACATTCCCTTTAACAAAAGAGGTACCCGAAAACCGATACCGGCACGAAAAGGCTGGCTGAAATCGACAAAATTCGGGGAGGAAGGAGCTCCCCCCGGATTCAGTAACAAACGGGTAGAAAAATGAATGGTATCGTTTGGGGGAAGGCGCATAAAATCGAGTATGTTCGAATTATCGACTGTAAATACTTTTTCAGAAATAACCGGCGACTCATTTAATGTCGTCGGGAAAGGCATCAGATAGGAATCCGATGTGATCACCACGGTGGAGCCTTCCCGATTGGATGCCTGAATCGAAAAGTCATAGTTGATCGGTATTCCTATGCTGTTGTAAAAGTAGAGAGTCAGTTCCGGGCGGTCGCCAAAAACTTCCCCGCTGATCCGATCCCACACTTCGGGATTTAACGACAATCCGGACTTGGAAAAATCGATTGCCCGGGAGCCGAAATCACCTTCCGCATACGAAAGGACCATCCGGTGAATCTCGAAAATACATCGTAGCCGGTCGCTGGCTTTCATACGAAAGGTGCCGGATGAAGTATTTGTATATGTAAAAAAATAACTTACTGTATTATACGGCGATTCGTTTGAAAATAAAATCAATTCTTTCCCGCTGAGGTCGATATCCTGTGCAATGAAATCATCGCCCTCAAGGGCAAAATCCAGGCTCACCGGCCGGCCTTCGTCCAATAAGCAGGGAAGCGTAATCGTTAAAAGTCCTTCGGGTTGGAACTGCTTTTGCAAAACGACCTGAAGCATACCCGACTGAAAAACCAGGCGGTGCATTTGAACCGAATCGAGAAGAGAAATTGAAACTTCTTCTTTTTCACTTTGATACAAAAACGCATCGGCATGAAATTCGCCCGACGACAGGGTGAGATCCTTTTGTGAAACCGTTAAATCAAATCCCTTCGAATAGTCGACAAAAAAGGGTTCTCTTGTTTCAAGAAATTCAAGGCGTGTAATGGAATACATCACGGGAGCGGTGAGGGATTTACCGGCCATATCGATGACGAAAGAATCCATTTCGGCCGGTTTGAGTCCTTCGGGATTTTGACTGCCAAAAAAGTATTCATCGATAAGGATTCCGTACGAATCAAAAAAACGAAAGTTGACCCGGCAATTCAGCGGAAATTCATTCTTCAGGCGAATGATCATCGATCCCGAAACAAAATCAGCCTGGGTAATATGGTCGAATTCCTCAATTTCCCATACAAGAAAGGGCGCAATTTCGGCTCCTGCCAAAACACCGTCAAAGGAAGCCACTTCTCCTTGTGGGATAGTGGCTATTTCGTCAATAAAAGACAAGCGCTCGATGAGTTCTTCCAAAGGAATGTACTCGAAGAAGAGTGAATCGTCGAGGCGAATGTTCCCTAGTTCGCGCGTTTCGTCAAAAAGGGTTGCATGATAGGGCATCCCAAGGATTTCAGCAAAGTCAAAGGTCAGAAGTTCTTCGTTCCGGTAAGTAAAAACCAGTTCGTTTTCCGTATCGCTGCTGAACAGGGAATCCGGGTCGATACTTTTCAATAAATCGCCCAACAAAAAGGAACCCTGTGCAATCGGAAGAATGAATTCCGCATCGCTATCGATCCCTGTATTCGAATATTTTTCGATGCAGGAGCCAAACAACAGGACAACAAGTATGCAATTGAAAATTCTCCTCATTAATCTTCCATTTCATCACAATTAAGCCTGTAGCCCAACCGGGCGAAAGATAACCAATAATCGACAACAAATCAATTATTCCTGTTCCCGGTGAACGAAGGGTCAAAAAAAACAAGAAAAACGGTCATTTAAAAAAAATTTTTATATTCGTAGTTCAGAAACATAAAACCGGATGCTTAGAATTGCCAGACTGATACGAAACCTGATCCTGAAATTTGTCGATTTTTTTCATTTTCCCTTTTTGCGTTTTATTCCGGTCGAAACGTTTCGCTACGCGGCAACAGGGGGACTGAATACAACATTTGATATTTTACTCTACTTCCTTTTCTACAATTACCTTCTCGACAAACAGTTTGTCGATTTAGGTTTTGTGACCATCAGCCCGCATATTGCCGCCTTCCTGCTCGTTTTCCCGATTACTTTCTCAACAGGCTTTTTGCTGGCCAAGTACATCACCTTCACCCAATCCCTTTTGCGGGGTCGGATCCAATTGTTCCGTTATGGTATTTCGGTAGGAGGATCCATTCTACTCAACTATCTGTTATTGAAATTATTTGTCGAGGTATTCCATCTTTATGCAACGCTTTCAAAGATTTTAACCACCCTGGTTGTGATTGTATACAGCTACATCATTCAAAAACATTTTTCCTTTCGGACAGGAAGAAAATGCCTGGAAAGGGCATTTTCAGAAAAATGAAGCCCCGAAATGCAAAAGAAGCCACCCCGAACGGAGTGGCTTCTCAAATCTAATAATAACCCAGTCAATTAATTAAATAAACCTACTATTTAACAAATTGATTTATCGTACATTTCTTTTCAATCGGTTGATAATAATTGGCTTTCCACTTTACTATTTCTTTTTGCGCACAAAACCAATCGGATTTGATCGTACAAAAATAAGACTTCTCATGAAAAATTGACCAAAAAAACAAATAAGTTATCACCCTGCTCAATGCCTTTCCCGACTGTTCGTTTTTATCAGTTTTCGGCTATGTTTATACTTGCCACTTTTAATATGCACAATGTAGATTCCAGGCAGTAAATCACGAATATCCAGGTTATTATTCCTCTCCAAACAAGTTTCGATCAGAACTTGTCCATTCAATTGCGCAAGTTGAAAAAGACCTTCGTCCGAATCGAGAATAATTCGGAGCCAATCGGTTGCCGGATTGGGATAAACCCATATGCCCATATCATATTGAGGTGCAAAAGAGCCCGGACCAGCGGGAGAACATTCAGAAGGATGAACTGTAGGAATAACGCCGGTTAAACCACCTGCACAATTGCCACAGGTGTCGATCAATGCATCACCCATTTCATCGCCATTACAGTCGAACATTAAATTCACAAACTTTGAAAGAAGTTTTATGTAAGCCACCTGATAGCCACAACTATTTTCGGTGACGCTCCATGAATTTAGCGGCCAGCCTGTATTGAAATCTTTGTATGATTTTTGGTTTGGCTGACCCTTAGGCGGCGTAAGCGATTCAGCAATGCATTTTGCATTATTCGATGATGAGCCACATCCTCCGGGGCAACACCCGTCCCAGTCGAAGGATGGATTAGGTCCGCCTGTAAGGTAGCCCGGGGCAGGACCATAGGTTGATTCTCCCACCCTGTCCCATTTCGCACTGCCATCGGTAAACCACGAGTGGTAAAATTCGTTCACACAATTTTCGGCGCCGTAACGGTACATGTTCGATAAATACACTATGTTGAGCGGATTTACGCCATGCAGGTAATGAATGTAGCCTAAAGCGGAATGACGAGCATCTTCGGCTTTTGATGTATCGACATCGAAAAAATCCAGATCGAGAAACATATTGGCTTTGCATGCTTTGTTGCGGTTGCTTCCCCAAGTATAATCCTTAATATGCGCCCTGTAAGGATCTTTCTCAGCCTCCTGTGCCGGAAAGTTTTCACTTCCACTGTTCATCGCGTTTTTATATACGCGTTTTATATCTTCGGCAACCGATGATGTAGCATTTTCAAGTTTTGCATAATACAACAACGAGGTTTGGTTATCGGTCTCAAACGGATAGGCAAAATTCCATTGCATAAGGTGTACCTGAGTGTAATTAGCATCTACAAAATCGCGGTATGTCGTTTCGCCGGTTTGTTCAAAAAGAAAAACAGCTGCCCTTAGTTTTCGTGTTAAGCGGCCATAATCGTTCATTTCCATTTGCCCTGCCCCAAGGCCTCCTGAGTTATAAGCAGCATCGTTATTATTGAATAAAACCCGGGGATGCAGGTCGGCCCAGTCCCAGGCTGCCAAGGCTGCATGGAGCAAAGTATCGGCATAATCCATCAGCCCGATTTGGTGATAGACCTTCGAAGCAAGGGCAAAAGCCCCGGCAGCGCTAAGGGTGGCCGAGGTGTTTGGAGGCCCGTAAAGGCTTTGGCCATTGGCTTTCGAAGGCGGGCTGGCATGACTTTCGCCCACAATGCTGATAACGCTGCCGTCGCCGAGTTGAAGTCTCAAAAGATGGTCGGTTCCCCATTTGGCTTCATCGAGCAAATCGGGGATCCCGTTGCCCGACTCAGGAAGGTTATAATTATCGGCCCATGCGCCGGGTACCTGCATGTAAGCCATTAACATTTCAATCACATAATCACATGTCCAGCTTGTATATTTATTGTAGTCGCCGGCATCGTACCAGCCTCCATGAACATCACGTTCGGTTGCTGCATTGCTTTTATCGCTGAACAAACGGCAGTTTTTATCCTGGAGAATACCCGTATGACTTGCTCCATCGGCCCAGCTTTCCCGGGCATAGCGTGCTTCTTTCGGGAAGCCTGCCCGCTGATAATAAAAAGTACGTACGGCATGCTTCAGTACTTCGTTATAAACAGAAGGCGAAATTTTAAATTCGTACGAACGAAGGT
>DAIMEA010000282.1:0-5725 GCA_036725585.1 Prolixibacteraceae bacterium
CCATTAAGTCATCGATAACACCTGCGCTATTATTGCAACGGTCGAAATTAGTGTTAGCAACAATAGCGCAGGTGTTATCGATGACTTGATGGTTGGGGCAGGATCGGCTGTTCCTTTCCCGATATGGACCGTAGTAATCGGATTCTTATTGATTGCAACTTTTATTGCTGTCCGATTTTTTAAAGCATAGCATTGCCATCAGGTATTTCGATTTTTGTTTTACTTTTACTTTGGATTGTTTCCGATAGCTTGAGAAGGTATTGGGGACATAAATAAATACCTGAAATTCACTGCCCGGAACGGGGCCCGGATTATGTTCCGGGAAAAGGTTTTTAGGCAGACCGATGTTTTGTAAAATTGCAAAAGAAACGATACACCTAAATGCGTATTAGTGCGATACAGTTCGTGTTTTAAAAAAGTAATCGTAGACTGATGTGTAAATGCTTCGAAATCCGCAACGAATCATAATGTTCGTTGTTGTACCCGACCCAAACAGAGGCACTGCTAAGAATATTCAACAAACTGTAAAATGAAGAAAACGGGATTAATTGTACTGTTTACCATTCTATTATGTGGGTTCGTTCAAGCAAAAGTAATTAAGCTTGGTCTGATAAATCCAACACCCAGAAACCTTGAAAATATATTATTTCTGAAGCGTAACGGATTGATAACTATTGATAGTCTGGAAATTGTTGGAATTTGTCATGAAACTCAAGCCGGCCTTATGGGTATGCCGCATTCATATTTTGACAACGAAAGCAGGGTTCCGATCTCCATTTTAACTATTAAAAACTCGCTATCAGTAGACAGCTTGTTTTGTAAAAATAAGTGTACCGGGGAATTTGAAGAACTATTTAATCGAACGGACGGACTGTTATTTTTGGGAGGTGCTGATATTTTACCTTCGATCTATGGAGAGGAAACATTTTTAACCACAGAACTAATTCAGAAGGAAAGGAATTGGGAGATTTCTTTTTTGTTTCATTTACTTGGCGGTTCGCAAAATGAAGATTTTAAGCCTTTTTTAGAGCAAAGACCCGATTATTTGATTTTGGGAATTTGCCTGGGAATGCAAGAATTAAATGTTGCATGTGGCGGAACTCTTTGTCAGGATATACCCTTTGAAATATACAAAAGGAAAACGTATGAATCTGTTTTAGAACAGAATCCGGATAATCAGCACAAAAACTATCGAAACAGGGTTGATTATTCCGATAATGAAAGCACCTTTTTGCACTTTCACCCTATTCGGATAACGAACAACAGTGTGCTTGATTTTGAACAAATTAAACATCCTTTAGTAGCTACGGCGCATCATCAATCTGTCGATAGGGTGGGAAAGGATTTAAAAATTATAGCGACCTCACTGGATAAAAAAGTAATAGAAGCGATATCTCATTCCAGGTATCGAAATGTTTATGGAATTCAGTTTCATACCGATTTTTCAATTTTGTATAAACAACAAGATTTTTACGATTCAAAAAACAGATTGATAAAACTTGCTGAAAATGACCGGCTTTTTCATGTCCTTTTTTGGGGATATTTTAGTAGCCGATTAAAAAAATGAAATAGCCGGGCATGATTGCGGCTCATACGCCAAGCGCTTTTCTGTGGTTTCCGGCCAACGGTTCCTGTATCGTAGTTTCTACCTGTAGGATACGAACCGATGAGGATTAAATAGATCGGCCCGCCTTTTTTAACAAAAAACCAAACATTTAAAGTAAAAAAAAACGCAAACAGAAAAGAATTACTATTTTGCAGGCAACACATGAAACATAAAAAAGACAGTTGCATGAAAAGAAAAAGTGTTACTACCCTGCTAATCGCGATTTTGGCTCAAATCGGGTTTGCGCAAACCTTTGACAAAACCAAATTGGACAATTACTTCCACACACTTGAAAAAAACAACAAGTTTATGGGAAGTGTTGCGGTTTCGAAAAACGGAGAAATTTTATACAAGAAATCAATCGGGTTTGCTGACGTTGAAAACAATGTAAGCGCCAGCGAAAATTCGAAATACAGAATAGGCTCAATCTCCAAATCGTTTACGACGGTTTTAATCCTCAAAGCATTAGAAGAAAACAGGTTAGACTTAAATCAAACGATTGATAAATGGTTTCCGGAAATTGAAAACGCAAAGAGAATATCGGTAAAACATTTATTAAGTCATCGAAGCGGAATACACAATTTCACCGACGACGAAGACTATCTGACCTGGAACACGCAACCAAAGACCGAGAAAGAAATGGTGGAAATGATTGCTAAAGGGGGTAGCGATTTTAATCCAGACAGCAAAGCAGGATACAGTAACTCAAATTTTGTGCTTTTGACGTACATTCTTGAAAAGGTCTTTTCAAAATCGTACTCTGACTTATTGCACAAATATATCGTTAAGCCAATTGGTTTGACCAACACGTATGTTTTTGGGAAGATCGATCCCACAAACAACGAATGTAAATCCTACCGTTTCGCCGGGACTTGGAAATTGGAACCAGAAACAGATTTTTCAATCCCGTTAGGTGCGGGTGCAATTATTTCAACACCCTGTGACCTGACAAAATTTGCCGACGCTTTGTTTGGTGGTAAACTTTTGACTTCTGAAAGTCTTAAAATAATGAAAACCATCAAAGACGGTTATGGCTTTGGTTTGTTTCAATTTCCTTTTTACGAAAGGTTGGGCTACGGACACACAGGTGGAATTGATGGTTTTAGCTCTGTTTATTGTCATTTTGATGACGAAAAAATTTCGTATGCTTTACTTTCAAATGGTACAAACATAAATAACAACGACATTTCTATTGCCGTTTTTAGTTCCATTTACAGGACGGCATACGATATTCCTGTATTTACATCATTCACAGTAACCTCGGAAGATTTGGACAAGTATTTGGGCCTTTATGCTTCAGAACAAGTAGCATTGAAGATTTCCATCACAAAAGTCGGAAACAGGTTAATTGCACAGGGAACAGGTCAGCCTGCTTTTTCGCTCGAAGCAACCGAAAAAGACCAGTTTACGTTTGACCAGGCAGGAGTGAAACTTGAATTTAATCCAATAGAAAAAACGATGATTTTGTTTCAGGGCGGGGGCGTAATAAAATTTTCGAAAGAAGGAAAATAAGTTCAACAGGCAATTAACAGGACACGGAGCGGGTTGCACGATCCGGCCCCAACACACATAGGGATAGAACGATAAGGCACCCATTCTCAGGGCTTTCATCCCGATTTGATCGCGGTTCGAAATTAACCGGTCTCAAATGATGATTTCAAAACCCTGATTCGCTTGCGACGAGATGAGCGGAACAAGTCCGTATCCTTTTCCAAAAATAATTTCCCTACTGGTATTCGTCCCAGCTCTTTATGGCCAGATCTGCTTCGGAGTACCGGCAAAAAGCATAAATAAACGCGCTGGCAACCCGTGCATTGGTGATGAGCGGGATGTTGTAGTCGATGGCATTGCGCCGGATGCGGTAACCATTGCTTAACTCCCTTCGGGTATAGTCCTTCGGGATATTGATGACCAGGTCGAGCTTTTTCTCCCGGATAAAATCAATCGTGTTGGGTTTCCGGTCCTCTTCGTCGGGCCAGTGCAGACGGGTG
The DNA here is from genome assembly GCA_036725585.1 of Prolixibacteraceae bacterium. Classification (GTDB taxonomy): domain Bacteria; phylum Bacteroidota; class Bacteroidia; order Bacteroidales; family Prolixibacteraceae; genus DAIMEA01. The sequence continues at coordinate 3,598 of DAIMEA010000282.1, forward strand.
CATTCGATGTTGTTGTCGCGAAAATATTTATAGGTTCCTTCGGTGGCATATAGGTTGAAGCCCTTTTCGACGAGCATGGCTGCCGATTTGAGCAGTTCGAGTTTGGAGCGGGCCGGCCCGGATGAGATCAGTACATTTTGTTTGGGAATTCGGAAGCCCACCGAAAGCATCGATTTCAGGATGGCTTCGTAATAGGTGTCGCCCAAACAGGCCACTTCGCCGGTTGAACTCATATCGACGCCCAAAACCGGGTCGGCATTCAACAACCGGTGAAAGGAAAATTGGGGCGCTTTTACGCCAATGTGGTCCAGTTCGAAGAGCGATTTATCCGGTTTTTCATACGGGAGGCCCAGCATCACTTTGGTGGCCAGATCGATCAGGTTGTAGCGCATCACTTTCGACACAAAGGGGAAGCTGCGCGATGCCCTCAGATTGCATTCAATCACCTTGATGTGGTTGTCCTTGGCCAGAAGCTGCATGTTGAAGGGCCCCGATATTTCAAGTCCCCGGGCCACTTCGCGGGAGATCCGCTTGATTCGCCGCAGGGTTTCGATGTATAGTTTCTGCGGGGGAAAAACCATGGTGGCATCGCCCGAATGGACACCGGCAAATTCAACGTGTTCGGAAATGGCATAGGCTACAATTTCGCCCTTGTCGGCCACGGCGTCGATTTCAATTTCCTTGGCCTGTTCGATGAATTCGGTAACCACCACCGGGTGCTCTTTGGAAACATGGGCAGCCAGGTTAAGGAAGTTTTCGAGCTGATCGGCGTTCGAAACCACATTCATGGCCGCTCCCGAAAGAACGTACGAAGGACGAATCAAGACCGGGAAGCCCACTTCGTCGATGAACCGGTGGATTTCCTCAATAGTCGACAGTTCTTTCCATCGGGGCTGGTCGACACCAATCCGGTCGAGCAGCAGGGAAAACTTGTGCCGGTCTTCGGCATTGTCGATCTTTACCGGAGAGGTACCCAGGACGGGAACATTCTGCCGGTGCAGTTTCATGGCCAGGTTGTTGGGTATCTGGCCGCCGGTCGAAACAATCGTTCCCATGGGTTGTTCGAGGTCGATGATGTCCATAACCCGTTCAAACGACAGTTCGTCGAAATAAAGCCGGTCGCAGTTGTCGTAATCGGTGCTTACGGTTTCGGGATTGTAGTTGATCATGATCGATCGGAAACCCTCCCGGCGCAACGTATTGACCGCGTTTACCCCGCACCAGTCAAATTCGACCGAAGAGCCAATACGGTAAGCACCCGAGCCAAGAACAACGACGGATCGATCGTCGCGGGGAAAATCGACGTCGTTTTCGCTGGCATTGAAGGTCATGTACAGGTAGTTGGTCAGGGCCGGATATTCCCCGGCCAGGGTGTCGATCTGTTTCACAAAGGGAGTGATGCCTCTTTTTTTGCGGTGCTTCCTCACCGACAGCATTCCCTCTTCCATCTCTCTTGCCGAAGGTTTCAGTACCATCCGGGCAACCTGGAAGTCGGAAAAACCATATTTTTTGGCCTGGAGCAGCACTTCGTCGGGCAGGTCGGAAAGCGAGTTATACGTGTACAGTTCGCAACGTTGCCGGTATATATGCTGAAGTTTTTGGAGAAACCAACGATCGATTTTGGTTTTATCGTAAATTTCTTCAACCGAATACCCTTTGTTGAACGCTTCGGCTATGGCAAAAATCCGGCGGTCGGTCGGGTTTACCAATTCATCCTCAATGGTTTTAATGGTGATCTCGTCGCTGTTGCCCACAAAGCCATGCATACCCAGCCCGATCATTCGGAGCCCTTTTTGGATGGCCTCTTCAAAATTGCGGCCAATCGCCATGATTTCGCCCACCGACTTCATCGAGCTGCCGATTTGTTTCGACACCCCCGAAAACTTGTTCAGGTCCCAGCGGGGAATTTTACATACCACATAGTCGAGCGCCGGTTCAAAACAGGCCGTGGTTACTTTGGTAACGGTATTTTTTAACTGATGGAGGCCGTAGCCCAGTCCCAGTTTTGCCGCGACAAACGCGAGCGGGTAGCCGGTAGCTTTTGAGGCGAGGGCCGACGAACGGCTGAGCCGGGCATTGACTTCGATAACCCGGTAATCTTCGCTGTACGGATCGAGGGCAAACTGTA
>DAIMEA010000283.1:0-5714 GCA_036725585.1 Prolixibacteraceae bacterium
CAGGGCATTGAATTCGATTACTGTTGTGTCCATGCCGCCTTCTCCATTCGTGAAGCCGGTTTTGAATCGATCATGGTGAACTGCAACCCCGAAACCGTTTCGACCGACTACGACACTTCCGATAAACTCTATTTTGAACCGCTCACCGTGGAGGATGTCCTGAGCATTTATGAAAAGGAAAAACCCTTCGGTGTGATCTGCCAGTTTGGGGGACAAACCCCGCTGAACATCGCCAACGAATTGCAGCAAAACGGGGTGAATATTATTGGCACCAGCCCAGAGACCATCGACCTGGCCGAAGACCGCGACCGTTTTCGGAAAATCATGGAAAAACTGGGCATTCCCCAACCGGAATCGGGGATGGCCAGCAACGAAGAGGAAGCCCTTGCCATTGCCGCCCGAATTGGCTACCCATTGATGGTTCGCCCCTCGTACGTACTGGGTGGCAGAGGCATGATGATCGTTCTCGATGAAAAAATGCTGAAACAATACGTGGCTGCTGCCGTTGATGTATCGCCCGATCGCCCTTTGCTGATCGACAAGTTCCTGGAGGATGCCATTGAAGCAGAAGCCGATGCTATTTCCGACGGCGAGGATGCTTTTGTGCCTACCGTGATGCAACACATCGAGTACGCCGGGATTCATTCGGGCGATTCGGCCTGTGTCATTCCCCCCGTGATCATCCCCGATGAACTGATCCAAACCATTGAGGAATATACCCGTCGCATTGCCATCGAAATGAAGGTGGTGGGGCTGATGAACATCCAGTATGCCATTTACGAAGGTGTTGTTTATATTCTGGAAGCCAACCCCAGGGCCTCGCGAACCGTACCCCTGGTTTCGAAAGTGTGCAATATCCCCATGGCCAAAATTGCTACCCAGATCATGCTCGGGAAAAAACTCTCCGATTTCACACTCACCAAGCAGAAATTCCCTCACTTTGGCGTGAAAGAAGCGGTTTTCCCCTTCAACATGTTTCCCGATGTCGATCCGGTATTGGGACCCGAGATGCGCTCCACCGGCGAAGTGCTGGGAATGGCCGGATCATTCGGAATGGCCTTCTTCAAATCGCAGGAAGCCACCAAATCGCTGTTGCCCACTGAAGGTACCGTGCTGATTACCATCGCCGACCGGGACAAGAACAAAATCATCCAGACAGCCCGAAATTTCCGCGATATGGGATTCAGGATCCTCTCAACCGTCGGGACCGCAAAGTTCTTACGGGAACAGGGTATCGAAGCCTCGGAAATCAAAAAGGTGCATGAAGGACGCCCGAATATTGTTGATGCCATTAAAAACGGGGAAATCAACCTGGTGGTTAACACTCCGGCCGGCAAACAAAGCGAATTCGACGATTCGTACATCCGGAAGAATGCAATCAAATACAACATCCTGTATATTACAACCACTGCCGCAGCCGCAGCAGCTACACAGGGAATTAAGGAACGGCTGAACGGAAATTACCACGTAAAATCGCTGAAAGAATACCACAGGGATATCAAGCCGGCTTAGCCTCGATGCTATAAACCATCAAGTACGTAGTTCGGCCCGTGATCGACGACGGATATTCCCCCTTGTATGCACACACCATTTTCTGATATAAACCAACTGTGTTTGGATCAATCCATGTTTTGATTTCCGGATTCTTTTTCCCGGTTGTGGCAAACCGTGGGACATAGGGACAAAGTTAAAGAGTGGCATTCCTCTGCATGGGCATTAATTTGGATTGGGTTTCTTATACAAATATGGGAGGTTGAATCATTATGGAATGACACAGAATTTGAATTGTTTTAGTTATAAGCCCTTTTTCAATGTTTTCACAAAGAAGGGGGCATCCATTCATGCCCCCCTGATTGTATAAAACGTTGACAAAACGTAATTATAATTGCAAAAATTATTCTTTGTATTGCCCGTTAATCACAATAACCGAGCCGATGGTTTCGACGGTCACGGTTGACTGGGTGATATGGATCAGATAATAGGTACCGGAATTAATGGTTCCCAGTACCAAGTCGTATTCTTTGGAAGCATCCGAAGCCGATACTTTTTCCCATCGTTCCATGTCTGCTGCAGCATCGATGGCTGTTTTCAGTGCTTCGAGCGTGGTAAGGTTCACCCACCAGTCGGCCGGTTCCAGTTCCACAAATTTATCGGCCCCCTTTTTGATAACAGCACTGGTGGCTGTATTGCTGGTCCAGGTAAGGCCAAAGGTTTCAAGACCTGTAGCCGGATTGCCGCCTTCCCTTCTCCATTCAAAGTTCTTCGCTTCCGACAGCGGGGTTTCCAGAACCACGATCCGTACATGCTTCTTTGCTGTAGTTTGTTTCGAACTGTTGGCAACGGTAAAGTTCACTTCCAGCACATCGCCTTCGGTTACGTTTTCGGTTATCACGGCCTGAACCGTGACCGATTCGCTGAGCGTAGCGTTAAACGTACGGGCTCCGTCGATGATATCGATTCCGTAGCTTGCCGTGGTCTGCAGCGATACCAATCCGCTCTGGGAAGAAAGTTGCAGGGTGAACTCCAGGGTATCACCCGAAGCTGCATCGATGGTATCGGCAACCGGAGCGGTGATGGAGACAACCGGTTGGTCGGGCTCGTCAAAATCATCGACACAAGCTACAAATGAAGTGGCAAAAAAAGCCATTGCAATCCATAACAATCTTTTTGTTCGTTTCATATTCATACAATTTTAGTGATCAATAATTCTTCAGGTATCCCCCCTACTGTAGTTTTTTATTGAAAAGAAATCTGATTACAAGGTACTTCATTTCCTATTCAATTCAAAATATATCACTCCAAATAAAATGCGACATCCTCTATTCCTTGCATCAAACAAAAGAAAAGGATTAGTTGAAAGAAATTGGATGGTCTACTTTTGTTTTGAGCAGGGCTTTTTCGATCACTTCGCCAACAGTGCGAACATATTGAATATTAAGTCCTTTCAAATAAAGTTCTTTGATTTCTTCGATATCTTTCCGGTTATCTTCCGAGATTAAAATGTCGGTAATCCCGGCCCGTTTGGCAGCAAGAATTTTCTCTTTAATTCCGCCAACCGGAAGCACTTTTCCCCTCAGGGTAATTTCACCGGTCATGGCGATGTTCCGTTTCACCTTGCGTTGGGTGAAGGACGAGGCCAAAGATGTTACCATCGTAATTCCAGCCGAGGGTCCGTCCTTGGGGATGGCTCCTTCGGGAACGTGAACGTGAACGTTCCACTTTTCGAAAATCGCTGGATCAAGATTCAAGTCAGCGGCATGGGCTTTCAGATATTCGAGGGCAAGCATGGCCGATTCCTTCATTACATCACCCAGGTTCCCGGTAAGGGTGAGTTGCCCTTTTCCTTTACTCAGGCTCGATTCGACATAAAGGATTTCGCCCCCAACGGCTGTCCAGGCAAGCCCGGTAACCACTCCGGCAAAATCGTTCCCCTGGTATTTCTCGCGGGTGTATTTCGGTACGCCTAAATACTCATGCGCGGCCTCAATGCTAATCGATTCATCGATGGTTTCGTTAAACGCTATTTTTCGCGCCAGTCGCCGAACCAGTTTGGCCAGTTGCTTATCGAGTTCACGGACGCCCGACTCACGGGTATATTTTTCAATGATAAATTCGTATACTTCTTTCCCCAACTTGAAATTACGGTCTTTCAGACCATGGTTTTCGAGTTGTTTTGGGAAGAGATGGCGTCGGGCAATTTCAATTTTTTCTTCCACCAGGTAACCGCTTACTTCAATCAATTCCATTCGATCGCGCAAGGGTGGGCTGATCGTATTCAGTGTATTGGCTGTTGCGATGAACATCACTTTTGAAAGATCGAAATCCAGCTCGACGTAATTATCATGGAATTCCGAATTCTGTTCCGGGTCGAGCACTTCGAGCAAAGCTGAAGCCGGATCGCCGTGGTAGTCGTTCGATACTTTATCGATTTCGTCGAGGATAAAAACAGGATTGGATGTTTTTGCCTTTTTAATGTTCTGGATGATACGGCCCGGCATGGCTCCGATATAGGTTTTCCGGTGCCCACGGATTTCCGATTCGTCGTGTAAACCACCGAGGCTCATACGGACAAAAGAGCGGCCTAAAGCCCGTGCGATGGATTTTCCGAGCGATGTTTTTCCTACTCCCGGGGGTCCGTACAGGCAAAGGATGGGCGATTTCATGTCGTTTTTCAGCTTCAGAACAGCCAGGTGTTCCAAAATGCGTTCTTTCACCAGCTCCAGGCCGTAGTGATCTTCGTCGAGCACGTTTTCGGCATTTTTCATGTCGAAGTTATCCGCGGAATATTCGTTCCAGGGCAAATCGAGCAGTGTTTGCACATAGGTGAGTTGAATGGAATATTCACCGGCAGCAGGGTTCATTCGATACAGCTTATCCACCTCCCGGTCAAAAGTATCGGCTACCTCTTTACTCCATTTTTTTTCGGCAGCCCGTTCTTTTAAGGCCTGAATCTCTTTTTCGATCGGATTTCCACCCAGTTCATCCTGGATTGTTTTCATTTGCTGGTGCAAAAGGTATTCGCGTTGCTGCTGGTCCATATCGGTTTTTACCTTTGCCTGGATGTCTTTTTTCAAATCGAGCAATTGCAACTCCCGCACCAGGTAGGAAATTGCCTGAATCCCCCGATCACGGAGATTCGTGGTTTCCAGAAGATTTTGTTTTTCCTCCACCTTAATATCGGCATTGGAGCAGATAAAGTTGATCAGAAAAACAGGGTTTTCAATATTCCGTACGGCAAAGGTTGCTTCCGGGGGAAGATTGGTGGAATGCTTGGCAATTTTTATAGCAATATCCTTAAGGGATTCGACAATGGCTTCGAATTCGGGTTTGTTGTCGGTGGGTTGCACATCGCCCAGTTTTTTCACCCGGGCCGTGTGGTAGGGATCTTCGGCCAGCATCTCGAGAATCTGATAGCGTTGTTTTCCCTGGATGATTACGGTGGTACTGCCATCCGGCATCTCCAGAATTTTCAGGATTTTGGCTATGGTTCCCACGCCATAAAGCTCTTCAAATAAGGGATCATCGATTTCGGGATCGCGTTGGGCAACGGTTCCGAGCACACCATTTTTTTTATAAACATCCCGTACCAGTTTTAGCGAACGGTGCCGCCCTACCTGGATCGGAAGAATGACTCCGGGAAAGAGAACGGTATTACGAAGCGGCAAGATTGGCAGCGCTCCCGGAAGGTTCCGCACTTTAAGATCATCGTCCATTCCATCGGCAATGATGGGGACAAATTCGCTGTCTTCATCACCCATTCCGGTAAAAATAAACTGCTTGCTTCCTCTTATGTTGTTTTCCGACATAGCATATTGTTTCTAATGATTGTGACAAACTGTCCTGATAAAGTAACAAAATTTGAAGGCTAACAGTTTTTCAATTGTCGTGCCAAAAACGGCTTCAGAAGGATTTTCGCACCAGATTGAGGTACGAGTAGGAAAATTGGTTCGATTCGTCGTAACAATCTTCCCGGAATGTTTCTTTCCATGCGTCGAAATCAATTTCCGGAAAATAGACATCGGCATCGAAAGCTTTGTGTACCAATGTGAGGTAGAGCTTCCCGGCGAGGGGATAAAACTGGCGGTAAATCATTCCCCCTCCGATAACAAAGGCTTCCGCTTCGTTTTGCACAAGATCAAGGGCTCCCTCGATGGATGGAGTCGTTTCGCAGCCCTCGAATTGCTCACCGGGCATATCGGAAATAACGATGTTGC
>DAIMEA010000284.1:0-5695 GCA_036725585.1 Prolixibacteraceae bacterium
CGCCCGCAATTCAATCGCCCGTTTCATTTCGGAATGGAAGCGCTCCATCTGCACGTCGAGAATTTCCCGGTTCGATAAGCCGTTCCAGTTGTCGACCAGCTCCTGGATGTGCAGATCGACTTCGACCACCACCGGCGACTTTTTCTTTTTCGGAGCTGCCGGTTCGGGACGGTTTTCAACGTCTTTCGTGTCGAGTAGTTTCTGCAGGTCGCCGGGACCCAGGTTTTCCAGTTCCTCTTTCAGCTCCGGACGGGCTGTCAGTTCAAACAAAAGCGCCTTCCCGGTAAAAAAATCGTTGGACTGAAAGGTTGTTTCCCGGTAGAATTTCTTCCCAGACACCCGGATGCTCTTGACCAGGGGAGCCGGCAATGCATCCGTTTCGTTTCGGAAGGCAAGGATCCGTACCCAGTACACAGGAAGATCGGACAAATCGGTTTGGGCCAGTTCGCCAAGCTGCACTTTGGTATTGGGTTCGAGCTCGCCCCGTCCCAGCGTTTGATAGCGGGAATCGCGCTGCTGGCAAAAATGGTACAACAAACTGAAATTGGAATCGTTGACAAGATACATTTCGATCGGGCCGCCCACCGGATTTTTTGGGTTTGTGGGGTAAAAGGCAAGGTAAAAACGGGCTTCGTCGTTTCCTTCAATAATTTCGGGTGCATAGCGCTTTTCGGGCGCTTTGGGCATTTTTTCAGACTTTTTCACCCGGGGCTTTTCCGGCGACACATGCTCATAATCGGCTGTTTCGCCAATTTTAACCAGTTGCGAGATCAGGGCCGGGATTTCAAATCCATCTTCATTTTCGACCACCGCGATGGTTTTCCCTTCGAAGCCGGTGATCACCCCTCCCCCCACATCGTTCAAAAATTTTACCTTATCGCCAATTTTCAGCATATCCTTTCTGTTCAATCCAGGGCAAAAATAGCAATAATCGGGGGGTTTTTGTTCCTTGGCCATCTTTACTACTTTTGCACAAACATTTTTTATGATACCACTTCTTCAGGTTGAAGGACTAACCCGCTACTGGGGCGACAACATACTGTTTGAAGATCTCAGTTTCACCATTGCCCGGGGGCAAAAGGTGGCGCTGATTGCCCGCAACGGGGCGGGAAAAACCACCCTGCTCGACACAATCATGGGGAACGACCTCCCCGACAGCGGCAAGGTCACCTTCATGAACAACGTTAGCGTGGGTTATCTGAACCAGTCGCCCCGGCTGAACGAAAACATTTCGGTGATGGAAGAAGTGTTCCTGTCGACCAACGCCGTGGTGAAGGCCATAAAAAATTACGAGGAAGCCATCCAGCATCCCGAACAGAAGAATCTTCAGAAAGCATCGGAAGAAATGGACCGGCTGAATGCATGGGATTTTGACGTGAAAATCAAGCAAATCCTCAGTTCATTAAAAATCAACAATTTCGACCAGCCTGTCGATCAGCTCAGCGGGGGCCAGCAAAAACGGGTCGCCCTGGCCAATGTGCTCATCAACGAACCCGATTTTCTGATCCTCGACGAGCCCACCAACCACCTCGACCTCGATATGATTGAATGGCTCGAAGCCTTTCTGCTGAAAACAAAAAGTACCCTATTGATGGTGACGCACGACCGGTATTTCCTCGACCGGGTTTGCAACGAAATACTGGAACTCGACCAGAAAACGCTGTTCCGGTACAAAGGCAACTATTCCTACTTTGTCGAAAAGCGCCAGGAACGGATCGAACAGCTCCAGGCAGGGATCGAACGGGCGCGCAACCTCCTGCGCACCGAGCAGGAATGGATGCGCCGGATGCCCCAGGCACGGGGTACCAAAGCCAAATACCGGATCGACTCCTTTTACGAACTTAAAGAAAAAGCCTCGCAAAACCTTCGCCGCGATGAACTCGACCTGAACATCCGGGCTGCCCGGCTGGGCAAAAAGGTGGTCAACCTCGCCAACCTGTCGAAAAGTTATGGCTCCCTCCGCGTGCTCGACCGCTTTTCGTACAAGTTTGCCCGCTTCGAAAAAGTCGGGATTATTGGCGATAACGGTACGGGGAAAAGCACCTTCCTGAACCTGATCACCGGTTCGGTAAAACCCGATTCGGGAGAAGTCGAAACCGGCGAAACCGTTCGCTTTGGCTATTATCGTCAGGAAGGCATTGCCTTCGATCCGGAAACGACCGTTATCGATGTGGTCCAGAATATCGCCGAAACCATCGACATAGGGAAGGGTGTTCAGTGGAACGCTTCGCAGTTGCTCAACCACTTTCTTTTCTCCTGGGAAATGCAGCACACCCGGGTGGAAAAACTCAGCGGGGGCGAAAAAAGGCGCCTGTACCTGTGCTGTGTCCTGATGCAGAATCCCAACTTTCTGATCCTCGACGAACCCACCAACGACCTCGACATCCTGACGCTGAATCTGCTGGAGGACTACCTTCGCGCCTACGAAGGAACCGTTCTGATTGTCAGCCACGATCGCTTCTTTATGGACAAGATTGTCGACCACCTCTTTGTCTTTGGCCCCGACGGAAAAGTAAAGGATTTCCCGGGAAACTACAGTGTTTATCGTGCATACCTCGACGAACAGGAGCGTTTGGACACAAGCCCGGTCGTCAAAAAGGAAGCCATTCCGGCCCGGCCCAAAACCGCTTCCGGCAAGCTCAGCTTTAATGAAAAACGGGAGTTGGAACAACTCGAGAAATCGATCGCCCGTTTGGATGATGAAAAAAGAGACCTGGAGGCGCAAATGAGTTCCGGCGAACACGCCCACGAACACATCCGCACCCTTTCGGAGCGCTACGAAAGCCTCCGTGCCGAGCTCGATGAAAAAGAATTCCGCTGGCTCGAATTAAAAGAAAAAGAAGAATAAATCCCTCTAGATCAAGGCATCGAATAGTATTTCGACCGGATGCAGGGCTTTCCGCCCGGTGCCGTGTTCGATCTGCTCCCGGCAACTGGTTCCGGGGGCAGCAATAACCACATCGGGCGCAGTTTCCCGAACAGCCGGGAACAGTACCATCTCCCCTATTTTCATCGAAAGTTCGTAATGTTCTTTTTCGTACCCAAACGATCCGGCCATTCCGCAGCAGCCCGAAGGGATTTCTTCGACCGAGTAGTTGACGGGCAATTCAAGCATCTTTACCGACGCGACGGTGGTGGCCAGGGCTTTCTGGTGGCAATGGCCGTGCAGTTTTATGTGCAGGGTTTTGCGGGTAAAGTGTTCGGATGAGATGGCGCCCTTTTCGACCTCCCGCATAATGAACTCGTCGAACATCAGGGCATTCGATGCCAGTTCCCGGGCGGCCGGTTTTCGTTCGTCGCGCACCAGGTCGGGGTATTCGTCGCGAAAAGAAAGAATGGCCGAAGGCTCGATCCCGACCAGGGGGCATGCATCCGACACTATCCCCGACAACAGGGCAACATTCTTTTCGGCCAGCGTGCGGGCTTTCCGCACCATGCCCTTCGACAGAAAGGTCCGCCCGCTGTAGGTATGCCGGGGAATCAGCACCTCATACCCCAGGCGTTCGAGCAGCAGTATGGCCTTGATCCCGATGGGTGCATCGGTCGTGTTCAGAAATTCATCGTTGAACAGGTACACTTTCCCTTTATTTTGGGTTGAAAGCGGAACATGCCCAGCCGACCACTTATTCAGTGTGGTTTTGGAAAGAAGAGGCATGGGACGCCGGGTGGAAAAACCGATGATTTTTTGGATAAAAAACGATAAAACGGGCGAATTCAGAAAGAAGTTGGAAAGCGGGCGAATGCTTGCCGCTGCTTCCATCAGCCGGGGAAAATGGCCCACCATCCGGGAGCGGAAAGGCAGGAGGTTCCCGTCGTAATGGTTTTGCAGGAATTCCGCTTTCAGGCGCGTCATATCCACTCCCGAGGGGCATTCGCGTTTACAGGCTTTGCACGAGAGGCAAAGATCGAGGGCTTCGAGCACTTCGCGCCGGTCGGCCCAGTACATTGTACCCGGGCGGGTGATCAGTTCCCGCATCAGGTTTGCCCGTCCCCGGGTCGAATGCAGCTCGTCGCGGGTTACCATGAAACTGGGGCACATGGTTCCCCCCGCAATCAGGGGTTTGCGGCAGTCGGCCGATCCATTGCAGCGTTCCATGGCGCGTGCCAGCCCTTGCGACAACCGGTAATCGAAATAACTGTTTAACTCAGGGGTTTCCTGGCCGGGATCAAAGCGCAGGGAGTGGTCCATGCGGGGCGTATCGATGATTTTTCCGGGGTTGAAAATCCCCTCCGGATCCCAGGTTTTTTTCAGATCCTTCAGCAGCGAATAAATCGAATCGCCCAGCATCAGGGGTATAAATTCCCCGCGAAGTCGGCCGTCGCCGTGCTCGCCGCTGAGCGAACCCCGGTATTTTTTTACCAGGCGGGCCGTTTCGACCGCCACCGTCCGGAACAGTTCCACGTCCTTTTTTTCCTTCAGGTTCAACACCGGCCGAAGGTGTAATTCGCCGGTAGCTATGTGTGCGTGATATACTGCCTCGAGGGCATGTTGCTCCATTAAGTGGTGAAATTCCGACAGAAAATCCGGCAAACGGTCGACCGGTATCGCGGTATCCTCGACCACGGCAACAGGTTTAGCATCTCCGGGCATATTCGAAAGCACCCCTAAACCAGCCGTTCGCAGAGCCCAAACGCGGGGGATATCGGCGCCCCACACCAGCGGGAAATGAAATCCGAGTCCCTGTTTTCGCATATCGGCTTCGATGGCGGCAGCCCGTTCGATGATCTCGTTCTTCGAATCGCTCCATAGTTCGATGATCAGAATGGCGGCCGGATCGTCTTGAAGAAAGAAGCGGTTCCGTTTTAGTCCGATGTTTTCTTTGGTCAGGTCCATAATCGTTTTGTCCATCAGCTCGATGGCCGAAGGTTGGTAGTTTAGTCCGACCATGTTGGCCCGGAAAGCGTCGGTCAGGGAAGCAAAATGAACACAAAGAAGGGCTTTCTCCCTGGGCGGAAGAGGAACGAGCCCCAGTTTCATTTCGGTAACAAAGGCCAGGGTTCCTTCCGATCCGGCAAGCAGTTTGGCCAGATTAAACGCTTCTCCGCCGGGTTGAAAGGGACTCATTTTTGCCAGCAGGTCGAGGGCATAGCCATTGTTTCGTCGGGGAACTGAAGGATCGGGGTACTGAAGGGCAATTTCGGCACGCGTAACGGGATTGTCAAGAAGTTGATACAACGAGCGGTAAATACGATTTTCAAGCTTCTCACCCTGACATTTCTGCTTCACCTGTTCGTCGGAAAGCGCGGAAAAAACCACTTCAGAACCATCGCTCAGGAAGGCGTTAACTTCCAGAATATGTTCCCGGATACTTCCATGTACCAGCGAGTGAAGCCCGCAACTGTTGTTGCCCAGCATGCCGCCCATAGTGCAACGGTTTGCCGTTGATGTTTCGGGACCGACCATCAGCCCGTGGGCTTGCAGTTTCTGGTTGAGTTCGGCCAGGATAACACCCGGTTCGAGGCGCACCCATTTTTCTGCGGCATTAATTTCGACGATCCGGTTCAGGTATTTCGACACATCGACCACGATCCCGCTCCCGACCACCTGCCCGGCCAGCGAGGTGCCTGCCCCACGGGGGATCAACGAAGTTTTGTGCTCCCGGGCGAACCCGATCAGAACGGACAGATCCTCTTTCGAAGTCGGCAGGGCAACGGCCAGGGGAATTTCCCGGTAAGCCGAAGCATCGGTGGCATA
>DAIMEA010000285.1:0-5669 GCA_036725585.1 Prolixibacteraceae bacterium
TTGTCGCCATTAGCCAGGTTATAAAGGGTTTCTCCATCGCCCTCGTCGAATTTGTAATAGCCAACCAGTCCTTTTTCAAGCGAATTTTGCGCAAATAATGATGTGCAAAACAGCATACAACAGGTAAGTAAAAAGGTAATGTGTTTTTTCATTCGATTAAATTTTAAATTTTTTGGTTTCTCATAGCTTGTCCCGCTTTGGCGGGAGAACTCGCCATACATTTAATCATCCTTGTTTGTGAGGTATACTTCATGGCTCGTTTCATTTTATTCCTCCATACGATTAGGTTCATTTTTGGGATTTGATAATTCATACAAAACACATAAAATAAATGCGTTATTAATAAAATGTTTTGTTCGTATGTTTAAAAAGTATGAATTATTGTATTCCCTCATTTTCTCTTCGGTGTGCCCGACTTGCACTATTGTTGAATCCTTGTTCTCATGTTTTTTTTAAAGCCTGATTCGTTTGAGATCATAAGCATCCGATCACCGGCTTGGCTACCGACGGCAGGTCATCTTCTGACTTCCGTCTTCTGTCTTCCGTCTTCCGTCTTTTTTATTCTCCGTTATGAACGTTTTTTCATTTTTTTTGTTGATAAGGAAATTGTTGATCATAAAAAATCAATTAACCGTAAAAACAATGAATTTGAATCATCTTTCCATAGGGGCAGGCATCCTGTTTATTCTATCGGGGTGCTCGGGTCCGAAAATGACGGAATCCGTTCCCGAGATCATCAACACGCATTCGGGGATATCGGGATTACCCTTTCAAATAGAGTTTACAAAGGGAAAAAACCACAACCATCCAACCTTTGCCTTCTGGCTGGAGGACCTGGAAGGAAATTATCGGGAAACCCTGTATGTAACCAAATCGCTGGGAACGGGCATTTACGGCCATGGCCGTCCGGAATACGGGAAGTGGAATTCCACACCGGGGCCCTCACAAAATCCGTCATCGCTTCCGTATTGGTTGCACAAGCGAAAACCGACCACAAAGGATAAAATTCTACTGCCAACGCCCGATTATCCGGTACCCGATGCCATCACTGCGGCGACACCAAAAGGCGATTTTGTTCTGAACTCGGTGAGTCCGAAAGAGCTTCCCACAAAATTCAGGCTTCTTTTGGAAATCAATCAGCCCTGGGACTGGAATGAATACTGGCACAATGAGCGATACCCGGGCGAACCCGATTACAATAATTCGTGCCAGCCCTCATTGGTGTATGCCGTTACCATTGACCTTGACGACAGCCTGAAAGAATATTATATGAACCCGATCGGGCACGGTCATTATGCCGGAAAGGACGGACGGCTCTACACCGATCTTTCGACATTTACGACGGCCTTACACATCGTCGATAAAGTTAAAGTTGTTATTCATCCGTAAGAAAGAATCATGAAATACATAATTGCGTTAGCGTTATTTCTCATCGCGGGCTCTAGCTATGCCCAAAATGGTGTAGTCAGGGGCCGGGTGGTCGATGCCGACACCAACGAACCCTTACCTTTTGTGAATGTTGTTTTAATGGGCACCACAACCGGGGCCGTTACCGACCTCGACGGGAACTTCCAGATATTTGGTTTGCAGCCTGGCTTTATCCGGCTCACAACTTCCTTTATCGGGTACAACAGCGCCATTTCGGCCGAGCTGGAAGTCAGCAATGCCAATGTGGCCAATATTGAAATCCAAATGAAAGAAGCGGATACCCAGCTCGCCGAAGTTACGGTTACAGCAAGCCCATTCCGAAAAACCGAAGAAAGTCCGGTTTCGCTCCGCAGCATCGGGGTGGGTGAAATTGAAACCAATCCCGGGGCCAACCGCGATATTTCGAAAGTAATCCAATCGTTCCCCGGTGTGGCTTCTACCCCAGCTTTCCGGAACGACATCATCATCCGGGGGGGTGGCCCTTCGGAAAGTGTTTTTTATCTCGATGGAATTGAAGTGCCGAATATCAACCACTTTGCCACCCAGGGCGCTTCGGGCGGCCCGGTAGGGATTATCAATGCCGACTTCATCCGCGAAGTGAATTATTATGCCGGAGCGTTCCCTTCAAACCGGGGCGACGCCCTGAGCGGCATATTGGAATTTAACCAGGTAGACGGGAACAGTGATAAGTTGAAGTTCCGGGCTTCGCTGGGCGCTTCCGAAGTTAGCGCTACGTTCGATGGGCCCCTGGGCGAAAAAACAACCTTTATAGCTTCCGCCCGTCGCTCGTATCTGCAGTTGTTGTTCGGGGTGCTCGAATTACCCTTTCTGCCCACCTTTAACGATTTTCAGTTTAAGGTGCGAACCCGCATTGATGCCAAAAACGAACTAACCTTTATCGGCCTCGGCGCCATCGATCAGTTCAACCTCAACCTGGGAATCGAAGAACCCGACGAACAACAGGAATATATCCTGAGTTCAATCCCCGTTAACGAACAATGGACCTATACCATCGGCGGAGTATACAAACACTTTCACTCGAATGGTTTCACCTCGGTAGCCCTGAGTAGGAACTTCCTTAACAACGAATCCTACAAATACCTCGATAATGATGAATCCGATCCGGAAAACCTGACCCTCGACTACCGTTCGTGGGAAATTGAAAATAAATTGCGGATTGAAAATACAAACCGTATCAATGCCTGGAAATTCAATTACGGAGTCAGTACCGAACTGGTTCGGTATACCAACGACACCTATCAAAAACGGTATTTTGGAGGAAAACTCAACGAAATTAATTACAGCACCGATTTCAACCTGGTGAAATACGGATTGTTCGGGCAAATCAGCCGGAACTTTTTGGCCAACGATTTGGTTGTATCGGTCGGGATCCGGATGGACGGGAACAACTATTCGGAAAGCATGGCCAATCCGCTTGATCAGTTTTCTCCCCGTTTTTCGGCTTCGTACAACATAACCGACCAGCTCAGCCTGAATGCCAATGCCGGCCGTTACTATCAACTGCCGCCCTATACTTCGCTGGGATTTCAGCGCGACGGAAACCTGGTGAACAAGGAAAACGAACTGAAGTACATCCGGGCCGATCATTACATTGCCGGATTGGAATTTAAACCCAAACAATTCTTCCAGTTCTCCATCGAAGGTTTTCTCAAAAACTACGCCCAATATCCCTTCTCGGTGAACGATCAGATCAGTTTGGCCAACAAAGGAGCCGACTATGGAGTACTGGGCGACGAAGAAGTGCTTTCAACCGGCGAGGGAAGAGCCTATGGACTGGAACTGTTTGCCCGGATCAACAACCAGAAAAACTTCAACGGAAATATTTCCTATACATTAGTCCGGAGCGAATTCAAAGATACCGAAACGGGCGAATTCATTCCCTCCACCTGGGACAGCCGGCATTTGCTGACCACTTTTTTCACCTACAAGATGAAAAAGAACTGGATAATCGGGGCAAAATGGCGCTTTGTAGGCGGATTGCCCTATACGCCTTACAACATGGAAGTTTCGGAAATTGTGCCTGCCTGGGATGCCGTGGGCGGTCCCTTCTTCGATTATGATAAAATCAACAGCGAACGTTTTGCTCCCTTCCACCAGTTGGACCTGCGGGCCGATAAAATCTTCTATCTGAAAAAGCTTACCCTGAAAGTGTATGTCGATATCCAGAACGCCTATATCTTCCAGGCCGAAAGCATCGATATCATTGTCCGGGAGAAAGACGCGAACGGTAATTACATCAAAACCGACAATGGATTACGGTACCAGCTCCGCCGTGTTGAAAACAAGGTGGGCACCATATTGCCCACCCTGGGTATCATTTTGGAGTTTTAAAAAAAACAGGCCAAAGAGCGATAAAACTCTTTGGCCTGTTTTTTGCTGTTTCCGATCGATAAAGAGAAAAGAACAGGAATCGGGTTCCCTTACTTTTTCTTCAAAAGCCACACATCCTTATGTTCGGGATATTGTGTGCGAATTTTTTTAATGAAGGTCCGTGCATCGGTTTCGGAATTGGTTTGTTCGATGGCCACCCGGAAAAAGCCCGATTTGGTGGAAAGCAATACAGGGGTATATCCCTTTCCCGCCATGTTTGTTTTGCATTTTTCGGCATTTTCCGGTTTCTGGAAACTGCCAATGATCACAAAAAAATCATAGCTTGGCTCCACCGGCGGCTTTTCTTCTTCAATCACCCGAACTTCTTCGGTTTTCATCACGATGGGTTCTTCTGTTTCCGGCATTAGGATAACTGGCTCTTCCTTAACCGGTTCTTCGATTTTTTGTACGACTTCCTCAACAGGTGCCGGTTCCGGTTGTTGTACGGCTTTTTTCGCCGTTTTGCACGATAATCCGAAACAGAAAAGAACCAAAACAATCAGTAAATTTTTCATTTCATCGGTTTTTCATGTTTCCTACAAAATTACATTAACTTTTTGGAACGTTCGTTCCGGAAACATATTTTTTCCAAAGAACGTTCCCTTTGTCCTTTCATTGTAGTAAAAAGGAGGGTCCGCAAAAAATTTTTCTATTTTTGTGGCTTGTTTCATGTTTTTAAAAAATCGTTCGATCATGGAAAAACCTACCGTTGTGAGTGGTATCCGGCCAACCGGTTACCTGCACCTGGGCAATTATTTCGGGGCTGTTCGGAACTTCATCCGGATGCAGGATGATTATCGTTGCTTCTTTTTTATTGCCGATATACATTCCCTCACCACCCATCCCACCCCCGATAATCTTCAGGCGGGTGTAAAGCAGGTGCTTGCCGAATATCTGGCTTGCGGGATTGACCCCGAAAAATCGACCATCTTTATCCAGAGCGATGTACCCGAAGTGTCGGAACTGTATGCCTTTCTGAACATGAATGCCTATCTGGGTGAGCTCGAACGAACCACCTCGTTTAAGGAAAAGGCCCGAAAACAACCCGAAAATGTGAATGCCGGATTGCTGACCTACCCGGTGTTAATGGCGGCCGACATCATCATTCACAAAGCCCAGTTTGTACCTGTGGGCAAAGACCAGGAACAAAACCTGGAAATGGCCCGGAAATTTGCCGGCCGGTTTAACCGGATGTACCACTGCGAGCTGTTCCCGATCCCCCGCCCTTTTACGTTCGACGGGAAAGACATGATCAAGGTGCCCGGTTTGGATGGCAGCGGGAAAATGGGCAAATCGGAAGGGAACGCGATCAACTTATACGAAGATCCCAAATCGATCCGGAAAAAAGTGATGCGCGCCGTTACCGACACCGGCCCTACCCAACCCGGCAGTTCCAAAACCGAACCCGTTGAAAACCTGTTCACCTTGTTGAAAATCGTTTCGACTCCCGATGTAGTCGACCATTTCGAAGGATTGTACCAGCGTTGTGAAATCCGCTACGGCGATCTGAAAAAGCAGCTTGCCGACGATATTATCCACTATACCGAGCCCATCCGTAACCGGATTATCGAAATTTTGAAAGATGACGAATACCTTGCCCAGGTTGCCCGAACGGGCGCTGAACGGGCCCGGGAATCGGCACAAAAAACCCTCGGCGAGGTGAAACAACTCATCGGTTTTAAGCGCCTTTTCTGATTGCGCCCCCTCCCTTGCACCAAAGACAGTTTTCGCCCCGTGTGTCATCCCAATCCGTCAGTTGACGATGAGGAATCCCTTCGAACACGGTGTCATTCCGAGGGAAGCGAAGCGACGAGGAATCCCTTCGAACACGGTGTCATTCCGAGTCCCCA
>DAIMEA010000286.1:0-5669 GCA_036725585.1 Prolixibacteraceae bacterium
GGGAAAAACGTATTTCCAGAGCAATATTGACAAAGCGCTCGATAACCTGAGCGATCTGCTCGAAAAGAAAATTCAGACTCCGGATCTTCCCGAGATGAAGCGAATCGTCAGAGAAACAATCCATGAGCGAAAAAAGCAACGAACCATCATCCCCAAAAATGATTTGACCATACGGGTTGCTTCTTTTTCGTACAAACGGGGCATTCCTCCTGATCCTTCAGGCAATGGAGGAGGCTTTGTTTTCGACTGCCGGGCCTTGACCAATCCCGGGAAGCTCGATGAATACAAAAATATTTGCGGATTGGACCCGGAAGTGGTCGATTACATGGAGCGCTATTCTGAAAACCTTCGCTTTCAGGAAAGCATCCAAAAGTTGGCCGAACCTTCCCTGCTGGAATATGCAAAACGCGGATTCAACCACCTGTGTTTCAGCTTTGGTTGCACCGGAGGCCAACACCGTTCGGTTTACCATGCCGAAAAATTTGCCCGGTGGGTGAAAAACAATTTCCCCGTCAACGTGGTTATCATCCATACCGAAAAAGAAAACTGGAACTCGCATGGGAAAAAAGAAATGTGAACGCAAAAACGACAAAGAACCGGATGATCCGAAATACTTCTGCAAAAAATGTGGATTGAAATCGAAAAAGGAATCCCGGTTATGCAAACCGTCACCCCTGTCGGCCTAAAAAATATTTCCGGATTTTGCTTACTTTTTCAATGGGTAAACCGTATGTTTACATCAAAATAAACATAACTGTTTTCTTTTTTGCCGTTCATGCTTTATGGGAGGATGCGATATGGCAACAAATTACAAATATTTTAACCGGGATATCAGTTGGCTTTATTTCAACCACCGGGTTCTGGAAGAAGCGAAAGACCACTCTTTACCCCTGTACGAACGGATTCGCTTTCTGGCCATTTATTCCAACAATCTTGAAGAATTTTACCAGGTAAGGGTCAGTTATTACCGCCAGTTGCTGAAAAATGCCGAATTGTTTCATTCCAAAATTGAAGAGGTACAACCGGCAAAAATCCTGCATGAGATCAATGAAATGGTAACTGCCTTCCAACTCGAATTCCACCAATTATTTGATCACGAAATTATTCCGGAACTCCGAAAGCATCGAATCATTTTACTCGATAAGAATGCCTCATTGTCGTTGGAACACGAAAAAGAAGTAAAGGAAATTTTCACCTCCGAAATTCTAAGTGTGCTCCAACCTGTTCTCTTACTAAAAAAGAGGATCCGTCCGTTTTTGAAAACCGGTCAAACCTACCTTGTCCTTCAAATGGTTGTTACTGAATCCGGCGAAACTCCTGAGATCAAAGCCCGAAAGCGTTTTGGTCTGATCAAGGTGCCTACCGACCACGATATTGCCCGTTTCATCGAACTACAACCCTCGGACGAAAACTACTACATCATTTTCCTCGAGGATGTGATCATGCGCCATGTTCAGAAAATCTTTCCCGGTTATAGCGTAATTAATTGGTATTCAATAAAATTAACCCGGGATGCCGATATGGATTACGATGATTATGAGGAAGAAGATCTGATCGATGCCATCGAAAACATTTCTTCGTCGCGTACGCTGGGTAAGCCCAACCGCTTTCTTTTCGATCGCAACATGCCCGTAAAGGTATTACGCTATCTGATGCAGACGTTCAAAATTGGCCCCGATATTCTGGTTCAGGGGGGTGCCTATCATAATTTCCGCGATTTTTTCAATTTTCCGAATCCCCTTTCGCCCAACCTGGAATACAAGTTGATGATTCCCGTACGTATACCTGAACTGGATGAAAGCGCCACGATGAGTGAAGCGATCAACCGAAAGGATTACCTACTGAGCGTCCCCTACCAGTCGTTCGATTATTTTATTCGGTTTTTGCAGCAGGCAGCCCAGGATCCCACAGTTACCGAAATCAAAGCGACACAATACCGGGTTGCCGAACGTTCGGCTGTAGTGAATGCCCTGATGAATGCAGCCGAAAATGGGAAAAAAGTTACCGTTTTTGTTGAGCTGAAAGCCCGTTTTGACGAGGAAGCAAATCTGCAGTATGCGGCAGAAATGACCAAAGCAGGAATCCGGATCATTTACAGCATACCCCGGCTAAAGGTACATGCCAAGCTGGCCATGATTATCCGGCAGAAAAACAACGAAAAGCAGATACAGGACCAAGCCTATCTGGCTACGGGGAATTTCAATGAAAAAACCGCACGGATTTATTGCGACCAGGGGCTCTTTACAGCCCATGAGGGCATCATTGCCGATCTGAAAAAAATGTTCCGTTATCTCGAAGAACAGGAAACGGAAATTCGGTTCAAACATTTGTTGGTCCCCAATTTCAACCTGATCCACCGTTTCGGACAGTTAATCAATCAGGAGATCGAAAATGCAAAAAAAGGGAAGAAGGGTTATATTCTTTTGAAAATGAACGGACTTCAGGATCCGCACATGGTCAATATGCTCTATATTGCCAGTGAAGCCGGCGTTCAAATCGACCTGATCATACGAGGAATCTGTATTCTTAAGCCCGGAAAGAAATACAGCCGGAACATCCGTATTATCCGCATCATTGATCGTTTTCTGGAGCATTCCCGGGTTTATGTCTTTCATAACGACAACAAGCCTGTTGTTTATCTGGGCTCGGCCGACTGGATGAAGCGCAACTTGTATACCCGTGTCGAATGTGTATTCCCAATTTACGATCCCATGATCCGGCAAGAAATCCTCGACATTTTGCACATCCAGTTGCAGGATAATGTGAAAGCCTGTGAACTGGGGCCGATGGGCGAGAACATCCGGGTAAAAAACGAGCAGCCACCCATCCGGTCGCAAATGGACACCCATGAATATTTTCGAAAAAAATACAACGATCCGGATCATCCGACTTCATCGGAAGAAAAAGATCAAAAAAAACGTTAAAAAACAATCGATCCCAACTCAGACGATGTATCATCTTTGTATCTTTCGGATATGGAAGTAATTGCATGGATCGGACTGGCTCAGGCGCTCTTTTCGGGCATTCTCACCCTCAGTAAAGAAAAGCGGGGCACCCAGGATAAACTTCTGACGGCTTGGCTGTTTCTTTTAGCCATTGAGTTTCTTACCTTCGGCCTCGAATCGAAAATCTTCCCAAACTTTGTTCTTTTGACCAATTCGTTTTTGTTGCTGAATCCTGCGCTTTATCTTTACACCCGCGCGTTGACCAACAGCCGCTTCCACCTAAAATGGATCCAGTTACTCCACCTTCTCCCCTATTTATTTTTCAAAATCACCGCATGGATAATCAAAGAACCCCAGGTTTTTGAGACCTTTTTCCAACCCGACCCCAACCTTTGGTTTCGAATGTTGTTTGGCTCTTTTGGCATCGTATCCTGGGTTATCTACCTGGCTCTTACCGGAGTGATGATTACCCGCCACCGGAAGCAGGTCCGCAACGAATTCTCCACCCTCGACACGTTCCGAAAAATCGGGTGGCTGCTATTCATCGTCATTTTTTACATTCTCTATTGCCTGACGGTTTTTCTATGGGGGCTCTTCAATATCATTTTTCTCGACACCCTTTCGCTCACAATCTACAATTATTCGGTCCTTCTTGTATTCATCTATATTTTTGGATTTTACGGACTCAAGCAAAAAGAACTTTTCTCTCCCGGTACGGACAACAACGGGAAGCAAATCCGCACACAGGTTTCATTCCTCAACGATAAAACCAAGGCCAAAATCCAGAAAAAGATTCTGGAATATTTTGAAAAAGAACAGCCGTATCTCAATCCGGATTTGAGCATGGGCCTGCTTTCGGAAAAACTTGAAATTCCGAAACACCACATCACCGAAGTGCTGAACGGGGTATTGGGCAAGAATTTCTTTCAGTTTGTGAACGAATACCGGGTCGAAGCAGTAAAGAAGAAGCTCGTGCAACCGAAGCAACCTTATTCCATTGAGGCCATTGGGTACGAATGTGGATTCAACAGCAAATCCACCTTTTTTTCCGTCTTTAAACAAATTACCGGGCAAACACCGGCTGAATTCAAAACCCGCCCGGAACAAGTCTGACTTTTTAAATATGCGGAATTTGCACTCCTTCCGATTGTCCGAACTTTAAAAATCAGACCCAACGGCGGTTTCATGGGCTTACCTTTGGATCAAAAAAGCCATGCGTATAAAAATGATTCTTTCCCTGGCCTTTGTTCTTTGTTTGTATCATCCCGATTTATTCAGCCAGGGTTTGTTCGAAACTGCGTCGAAACCTTCTTTTTCCGATGGAAATCCATCTTTTTCGATGAACGGGTACGTCCGGGGATCGGCCTATGGAGCAGGCGAAGTGTACGATTATACCCATCTGTTTGGAGAAATCAGCCTGAAGGCCGGTTTCAAATCGGGGCTGTTTCGTTTTCAGTCGGATCTTCGGGTTCGAAGCGGCCATGAATATGAAGAAGCACGCACAGAAACGGAAATAAAAGAAGCCTGGGCCGGAGTCAGCACTCCTTCGTTCGATCTGTTTTTTGGAGAACAAATTGCAGACTGGGGTCGAACCGATGGATTCAATCCCACGAACAACATCCGACCCACAAACTACTTCTTTCTTTCGGGCAATCCCGACGATCAAAAGATGCCGAACCTGATGCTCCGGACGGTTTGGCGTATTTCCTCCCAAATTGATTGGGAAATTATCGCGATCCCTGTTTTTCGTCCTTCGGTTTACCGGTACGATTTATTACAAATAGGCGATGATGTTCGTTTTATCCATTCGGTATTGCCGGAGAGAAGCTTTGAAAACGGGAGCCTCGCCTCCCGGCTAAACATGGAATTCAGCAGGATTGGATTCTCTCTGTCGTGGTTCAACGGATACGATCCCTTTTATGGATTTCGCATTGCAGGAATTAATTGGGATACCGGAAAGCCCATTATCACCTATCAACCCGATTTTTACCGTAAAAACAGTTTCGGCCTCGATTTCGCCCTTCCCATAGGGCCGGTTATCTGGAGGGGAGAAGGCGTTTACAACCAAACCGAAGCTTCCGACGAGGATATTCATATTCCCCGTTCCCATTTTTCCTATGTGAGCGGTTTGGAATGGATGGCCGGAAACTTTACACTGCTGGCCCAATATGTAGGAAATTTCACACCCGGTTTCCATGAACTGACTGAACCAATTTACCCAGATCCCATTAGTTTTGAAGGGCTTAGCAAATACGCCAACGATCAGATAATGTACCAGTCGGCTCGATATAACCGGGCGATCTTCCGGCAACAGGAAAAATTTCACCATGCTCTTTCCGCTGCAGTGAATGCCACGCTCCTTCGTGAAACCCTGACACTCGAGTGCGCGGCCTATTACGATTTTACCACCGAAGAATACCTCGTGCGACCCCGTGTGGAATTAAAAATCGGGAACGGCCTGTCGGTAATGGCGGGTTATTCGCTGATGCAAGGCCCCGACAGCACCTTGTTCCATTATGCTTCGCCGCTGATGAACGGGGCATTCCTTGAATTTAAAGCCACCTTCTGAATATCCAATACTCACGAACATGCAACAGGAAAAATTTATTTTGCGCCATCGGATCGGGTTCATCGTCGTACCCCTGATTCTCCTGATTTTGTCGGTGTTCCTGCTAAGTAAAGTCCGTATCAATTCCGATCTCGAATCGTACTTCCCCGAACACA
>DAIMEA010000287.1:0-5663 GCA_036725585.1 Prolixibacteraceae bacterium
AATTTCATTTGGATATGAAGGGTCAGTTGATCGTCAACCCGGACCTTCTGTTGTTCATATCCAATGTAGGAAAACACCAGGGTTTGCCCTTGTGAAGCAGTAAGGCTATAAGCCCCGTCGTACCCCGAAACCGTTCCCTGGGTTGTACCTTCGATAACAATCGTCACTCCGGGAAGCGGTTCACCCGACAACTCGTCGGTAACCAACCCCGAAATGATTTTCTGTTGCGAAAATGCCGCTGAGGAAACAAGCGACAGAACCGCAAGAGAAAAAACACGCATTTTTTTCAATCGAAATCTCATAGTATTCTTTTTTTGTTCAAAATATCGCTGGTTCATCCATCCGGTTACCCAAGCTATTTTTCCCAGTTCGGGCTTATCCGTTTGCATAAAAAACAGAATTTTCGTATTCCGGAATGTTCTTCCTGTTTTCTGAAAACAGGCAACAAGGTGGAAGATATGACTTTTTAACCGACTAATTATAGCGTTTTTAACAGGATGCAATGAAAAATGTATTGCAATCGAAACCGCAATCGTTTGCGGCAAAAATGTTTTACAACATATTTTTTACCCTTCGCTACGATCAGGCATCCCATTTGCGTTTTTTGTTTACACGCTTACTTCTTTTCAAAAATGAACATAGAACCCTGTTTTTTTTTACCTTTATTATCTATTTAAAAAAACCGATGAAAAGCAACCAAACAACCATCAAAGACATTGCCCGGAGCCTGGGTATTTCCCCCTCAACCGTTTCCCGGGCATTGAAAGATCATCCGGATATCAGCATGGAGACCCGGAAAGCGGTAAAAAAACTGGCCCGTGAATGGAATTACCAGCCCAATGCTGTTGCCCTGAGCCTGAAACATTCCCGTTCGTTCACCATCGGGGTCATCATCCCCGAAACAGTGCATTACTTTTTTTCAACCGTGATCAGCGGGATTGAAGATGTGGCCTACGAAGCCGGATACAACATCATGATTTGCCAGAGCAACGAAATGTACGACCGGGAAGTATCGAATGCCCAGATGCTCTATTCGAACCGGGTGGATGGTTTGCTGGTGTCGCTGGCCAAACAAACCGAAAAGGTCGACCACCTGAAGTTCTTTCAGGACAACAATATTCCGGTCGTTTTTTTCGACCGGGGCACCGATGCTTTTCCCTGCGACCAGGTGCTGATCGATGATTATAAGGCGGCCTACCTGGCAAGTTGTCATCTGATCCGGCGGGGGCATAAACGGCTGATCCACCTGGCTGCTCCACAAAATCTGATTATCGGTCGAAACCGGTACCGGGGCTTTCTCGATGCCTTGAACGATAACGGAATCGATGCCCTGATCCCCAACCTGTTTCCTGCCGATCAATTCGATATGGGCTACGAGGTTCTCGACCGCCTGATCGAAACAAAGTCTCTTCCCGATGGGATTTTTGCCGTAAACGATCTAACGGCGCTGGGAGCCATTAAAGCCCTGAAAAAGGCCAAAATAAATCTGCCCGGACAGGTGGGCATTGTCGGATTTGGAAACAGCGACCACGCAACACTTATCGAACCAACCCTCACAACCATCGACCAAAACGGTTATTCGATGGGGAAAACCGCCGCAAAATTGTTGCTTAAAAGAATCAACGGGGGACTGGAAAATTACCAACCCGAGAAACACATTATCGAAACCCGGCTGATCGAACGGGAATCGACATTGTAAATTTTTTCCTTTTTTTGGATCGTTTCCGCAAACGATTGAAACGGCAATTTGGCTCCGCAAGCCCTGCATTATGAGGCCTGGACTCTTCGCAGTATGTTGCATATTATTTTTTCAATGTGTAGCTTTGAGCAGTAATCATGCTTCTTTTCGGGATTGTTCCCACCTGTTGTTCTGTTGAATCGATAACAGAAAGCTGCCTGCTTTCCAGGGGCAGTCATTGTTTTACTTAATAACCTTCGTAATGAAAAAAAAGCCCAGGCTTCGTTTTTGGCAAATCTGGAACATGAGTTTCGGATTTCTTGGCATTCAGTTTGGATTTGCCCTACAGAATGCAAATGTCAGCCGGATTTTTCAGACCCTCGGGGCGGAAATCGATAATCTGGCCATACTCTGGATCGCAGCTCCTATAACGGGGCTCATTGTTCAACCCATTATCGGACACTACAGCGACAAAACCTGGACCCGCCTCGGGCGCAGGAGGCCGTATTTTTTGGCAGGGGCCATTTTGGCATCAACGGCTCTGTTCCTGATGCCCAACTCACCATCGCTTTGGATTGCAGCGGGTATGCTATGGATCATGGATGCTTCCATCAACATATCGATGGAACCCTTCCGGGCCTTTGTGGGCGATATGTTGCCCAACGAACAACGGACCCTGGGTTTTGCCATGCAGAGCTTCTTTATCGGGATAGGAGCGGTTGTGGCTTCGGCTCTGCCTTACGTGCTGACCAACTGGTTCAATATCCCGAATACCGCACCCGAAGGCCTGATCCCTCCCTCGGTTAAATGGTCGTTTTACATTGGTGGAGCCGTGTTTTTTATCGCCGTACTGATTACCATTATTACCACAAAAGAATATTCCCCAGAGGAATTCCGCGACTTTGAAGCAGCCCGCCAGGAAGCCCAGCCTGAATTGACTCCCTATCAAGATAAACCGGTAGAGAACCGTTCTTTTGCAACTGTTGGATTGATTCTGGGATTGATCGGCCTGGCCATTGTTTTGCTAACTTATTTCCTGAACCTGGAAAAGGAATTGTATGTTATGGGCGGTATCCTCCTGCTGGCCGGGCTGCTAATGTTTTTGGTCATTTTCCTGAAAAAGAGGAAACGGGAAAAGAATGCCCTGGTTGAAATTTTTTCCGATTTGCTTCGTATGCCCAAAACCATGCAGCAACTGGCCGTTGTGCAATTTTTTACCTGGATTGGTCTTTTTTCCATGTGGATATATACAACCTCGGGAATCACCAGCCATATTCTGCACACCACCGATACACAATCGGCGCTGTATAACGAGGGGGCCGACTGGGTGGGGATATTGTTTGGCGTATACAGCGGAGTGGCGGCCCTCGTGGCCTTTTTGTTGCCCGTTATGGCCAAATACACCAGCCGGAAAGTAACCCATGCCCTTTGCCTTTTCCTCGGAGCTGTAGGTCTGGCTTCGGTTTACCTGTTCCGGTCTATCGAGCCCCTTTGGATCCCGATGATCGGGGTGGGCATTGCCTGGGCTTCAATTTTGTCGATGCCTTATGCCATCCTTACCGGTTCCCTGCCCCAACACAAGATGGGGATCTACATGGGGATCTTTAATTTCTTCATTGTGATTCCGCAAATCCTTGCAGCCACCATACTGGGATTTTTGGTTAAAGATGTGTTTGGGGGGCAGCCTGTTTATGCCCTGGTGTTTGGGGGAGCCTCTATGGCCCTGGCCGCCGTGTCGGTCCTTTTTGTCACGGATGTGGCCGCCCCCAAAAAAAGCGGAAGCCGCTTATGAGGATGAAAGCTTGTTTGTTCGATCTGGACGGGGTAATTGTCGACACCGCAAAATATCATTATCGCGCCTGGAAGGAAATTGCCGGTCAATTGGGCTTCGGATTTTCCGAAACCGATAACGAACAACTGAAAGGAGTAAGCCGGATGGCGTCCCTCGATATATTGCTCGACATTGGTAAGCGGTCGCTCAGCAATGAAGAGAAAACAAAATGGGCCGACCGGAAAAACCGGCTCTATGTTTCGTATATCGAAAAAATCACGCCCGACGAAATTTTGCCCGGTGTCATCCCTTTTCTAACCGAACTGAAAAATGCTGCCATACGAACAGGCATTGGATCGGCCAGTAAAAATACACCGCTCATTTTAAAACGCCTGGAATTGGAGCGCTATTTCGATGCGGTAATCGACGGGAATACAACCACAAAAGCCAAACCCCACCCCGAAGTTTTCCTCTTGGGTGCAGCCCGGTTGGAGGTAGCTCCCTCCGAATGTGTGGTTTTTGAAGATGCCGTTGCCGGAGTGGAAGCAGCCCGGAATGCAGGCATGATGTGTATCGGTGTGGGAAAACCCGGCCAATTGCCCGGTTCCCGGCATGTTATTGATGGTTTTCAGAATTTTACGTTAACGGATTTTAGGAAGATTATTGAAGGATGAAGGATTATTTGTGCCACGATGCGTGGACGATTATTGAAGAGGGTTTTCACCCCCGGTTCAACCGGATTACCGAAAGTATTTTCAGCCTGGGCAACGGCCGGTTGGGAGGCAGGGGAAATTTTGAGGAAAGCTATTCGGGCGATTCCCTGCAAGGAAATTATGTCGCCGGCATTTATTACCCCGATAAGACCCGGGTGGGCTGGTGGAAAAACGGCTATCCCGAATATTTTGCCAAAGTACTGAACGCAGCCCATTGGTCCGGGATCTGTTTGTCCATCGACGGGGAAAGCCTCGATCTGGCCCAGATGAACATCGAATCATTTACCCGGGTACTCAACATGAAGGAGGGAACACTCGGCCGCAGCTTTGTTGCCTCGTTCCCGAATGGGAAAAAGGTTAAAGTATCCTCCCTGCGTTTTCTCAGTTTAGTTCGCCCCGAAACCGGCGTTGTCCGGTATTGTGTCGAACCGCTCAATTTTGACGCCGAAATCAGCGCAAACCTGTTTGTCGATTTCGATGTGCAAAACGAAGACGCCAATTACGGGGAAAAATTCTGGGAAAGCTGCTCGTCAGCAATCAGAAATACCGAAGGATACGTTATTGCCGAAACCCGAAAAACGGGCTTCCGGGTATGCTCGGGCATGAACTATTTGCTTTTCCTGGACCACGAAGAGCAGAAGGCAAGCACCCGAACCACAACCCGGCCTTTGTATGTTTCTTCTGCTTTTTCGATAAGGGTGAAAAAAAATTCGACCCTGACTCTAATTAAAACCGGGGTCACGGTTTCGTCGGAATACGTTCTCAAAGAAGGACTCGAAAACTACGCCCGGGAAAAAATGAACCAGGCCAAAACCATCGGTTTCGACGGCCTGCTGGATGAACAAATCAAAGCCTGGGCCGATAAATGGGAAACCAGCGACATCGTGATCGAAGGCGACGTGGCCGCCCAGCAGGGTATCCGCTTTGCCATCTTTCACCTGAATCAAACCTATACCGGCGACGACGAGCGGCTGAACATCGGACCCAAAGGTTTTACCGGCGAGAAGTACGGGGGCTCGACCTACTGGGACACCGAGGCCTTTTGCCTACCCTTTTACCTCGCGACCCGAAAACCCGAAGTAGCCCGAAACCTTTTGCTGTACCGGTACAAACACCTTCCCAAAGCCATTGAGAATGCCCGGAAGCTGGGCTTCAACACGGGTGCCGCCCTGTATCCCATGGTAACCATGAACGGCGAAGAATGCCATAACGAGTGGGAAATTACCTTCGAAGAAATCCATCGAAACGGTGCCATTGCGTATGCCATTTATGATTACATACGCTATACCGGCAACCGCGATTACCTGGCTCCCTTCGGAATGGAAGTGTTGCTGGCTATTTCCCGTTTCTGGGCCCAGCGGGTCAACTGGTCGGAAGCGAAAAAGGCCTGGGTCCTCCTCGGGGTGACCGGCCCCAACGAATACGAAAACAACGTCAACAACAACTGGCATACGAACAACATCGCTGTTTGGACCCTTCGTTATACCCTCGAATCAATCGG
>DAIMEA010000288.1:0-5643 GCA_036725585.1 Prolixibacteraceae bacterium
TGGCCCAGCGTTGTTCCCGGCTTTCGTCCCAGGCATGGTAGAGCAAACCCGTTTCGGTATCGATGGTTTTTTCATACACCAGTTTGATTTCGTGCGCGGCGATATCGAACCATTGGGGCTGATCAAAATCCCGGGCATACATCGTAAGAAAGGGCATACCCATGTACACCCCGTCGAGCCATATCTGCCAGGGATAACGCTTTTTGTGCCAGTATCCGCCCGTTTTTGTTTTCGGGTGTTCTTCCATTTGCCGAATAAATTGGGGAAGAGCTTTGCGGTATTTTTCCTCCCCGGTTTGCCGGAAGAGAAGAATCAGGTTTCGGGCCGGGTTGATGAAATCGATGTTGTAGGACAAACGATTGTACGCAGGAATATTCCCCGCATCATCCACCAACATATCCATGTAGGTTTTCATGTACGCGGCGTATTTTGGATTGATGTCCCCCAATTTGTGAATGGCCATTCCCAGCATGGCCACATCGTATGACCAGCCTGCCTTTTTACGGTGGTTGTAAAAAGCCAGGGTATCGAAACGGGTCATAACGGCATCGGCCATTTTTACCGACCACTTCCCTGCATCATCCGTTTCGATCGATATCGGTTTTTGCCTGCCGGAACAGGTGCACACGATAAGAGATGCCCATAAAAAAACGACGATTTGTTTCATCTTTGTTTTAATTTGATCCAATACTAATGAATGGAGGTTTCAGAAAACCAAAAGGAATGCAGTAATAGCTGTCGGTCCATAAACGAAGGGATTCCCGGGCAACACGCCGGTCGAACCAATCGGAGTCCCCACGCGGATCGGGAAAACCGCCCGTTCCCGAAAAGCTATAGGGCCCAACGCGAATTAGTTCGGCCCGTTGCTGGTGATGAGGCCCCATCAGGTTTCGCAGTGAATTGGTCAGGATCAGCTTCACTTCGTTCATTCCGGGTTGCACGAACCGGGTAATATCGAGGTGATAAGGCGACCACGCTACGATACCGGCAGATCTCCCGTTGAGGGTGGCGTCGATTGTGATCGCCTCGCAATCGGGAAATTCGAGGAAATACCGGGCGCCCGGAACGAGTTCTCCCAGATTGAATTTTTGCTTCAGTTCAAAGTCGCCGGCATAAAACGGATAGCCTTCCAGGGTCAGATCGCCCCGGAATTCCTTTTCTTCGCGGGTAACAGAAAAGGAACAAAGGCCATGCACCGGCCGTTCATGGAAAGAGCATGAACGGTTCCGGTCGCTTTGCATTGTTGATTCCACTTCGTTGGCCTGTAAAGCAAAATCGCCTGCCAGGTAAATGCTTTCAATTTCGGTTCCATAGCGTTCGGCAGCCAACGGACTCTTGTCATTCTTGTAATGAAAATCAACCTGCAACTCCACCCTATTTTCTCCTTTCACCAACATGCGGCTTACGTCGCCGGATGGAAAGCCGTGGTCGATAAAAAAAGAATCCCGGTTAAAGAGAACAGGCGATCCGTTGATTGTTATCGACGAATACATTTCCGGTTGTTCCACCGAAACCGAGGCCTGCCGGGGCAAATCCCGAACGACGAAATCATAACGGAGTATCAGATTCCCGGAATAGCGATCCCTGTCCAAACGCTCTGAAATCCCGATAACGGGTTCTTCTTCGCTGAAATTTTTCCCATTGTCGATAGAATAGCGGGCAAAATCGAGCGTATAGCTGTTTGCAGATAAGCGTCTCCCCTCCCATTTCATATCCAAAACCAGGATCTTTTTCCGATCAGCGCTATGGGTGTATGGGATAAGCTGGCGTGCATCAGTGCTTAGGCTTCCGGAAGTGAGCCAAACTACCGAAGAAGGGTCGATTTCGATTTCCAGCGGCTTCCCTTCTGCACGATCAAAACCACAGCAAACAACCTTCGAAGGATCCCAAAGAACGGTGGTTTCATCGATCAGTCCGGATGATAAATGAAACCTTTTGGACTCTTTCCGGCTTGTATTAAATAATTGTATAAGGCTCCCTCCTTCCACTTTACGCACATGGCTCCATACTTCCCCGTCATCATCCCGGATCCGCACATTGGGAGGAATGAATTGGGGCAGTTGGTTTCCCAGTTTCGACACGGGAAGGAAGATACACGATGATTTCAGCTTATCGCTTAGGGCATCGTTTTGTTTTCCATCGAAGAAATCGGGAAGGCGATGGGTGTATACAATCGTTCCGCCCTGTTGGTGAAAACGAAGCAGGAGTTGGGCGGTCGATACCCGCATTTCGGTCATGTCGGGCAGCAATACCGCATCGTATTCCATTGCACCCACCCGGAAACACCCTTTCCCGACACGGGCTGTATCCTGAAGAATCTGTTCGTCGCCCAAATCGTAGTCGTAATGCGCTTTTTGAAGCGTTTCCAAAACATCAAGAACCGGCTTTGAAAATCCATCTTCTCCTTCCCCACGGATGTATTCGCTTTCGAGGGGGCTGATGACCAGGATTTGCGGGGCATATTCACCGATGCTTGCCGCATAGGATATTCTTCCCAGGTAATCTTCAATTATTTTGTTCTGCTTAAAATAAGGCTGATGATAGGAAAATGTGGGTGGATAATCCCTTTTTCGCAGGCCTTTCATGCTATACAAAGTGAGATGGGGACACAAATGGTTGATCCCATTCACCGTATGCCATCCGGCCAGCCACTTCCGGTCCTCGAAGTTCATGTTCTGGCCGCTGATGCCAAAAAGCTCGCTTAAACGGCGGGGAATCCGGTATTGGTTGGCCACACTGCTTAAAGCACGAGCCGTATAGAGTTTATCCTCAAAACCCAGGCCCAGCAGGTCGATTCCCGGCTGGTGCATGTTCCGGTAATGGAGCATGGTATTTCCGGCCCGATCGCGTATTTTTTCCAGTACATCTTCGGCCAGGAAATGACCGGTGTATGCAAATCCATTTTTTTCACAATAGGCAGCTATTTGTTTGGTAAAGCTTTCTTCGAATTGCACGGCTACCGCCTGGTGGTATTGCAGGCGAACTTCCCGCCAATTCTCTTTCTCTTCAAATAAAAGATCAATTTTCGTCACAAAATCGTATCCAAACATTTTCTTGAAGCGTTCGCGCACTGCCGGTGAGTAGGAAAAGAGCCCCAGGTGGGGTGTACCGGGATCAAAATAGCGGGCATGGATGTGCGGTTCGTCGGAAAAGACAGCCGGTGCAAGATCATTGCCATCCTTTTTGTAGCGTTCGAAATACGGTTTATAGGCAACATCAATAAATGCCTTGACCATATCCGGATTCATCAAATCGACGTAACAGGTGCCATTGAATTTTGGATTGCCCATCTTTGCCGGGTATTCCAGGTAACGGTACAGGCTGTCGGAGGTAAGAACAAGACTGCCCTCGGGAATGGATGTTTGTTTTGAGATCCGTGCCAGGCAACGGGCGCGAAAGGCATCGTTCATCCGGGGGATGATACCCCCCGCATAACCACTGGGCCATTTATCCTCGTCGTAAAAAAAGGCATTCAAACCCGTTTTTTCACCCGCTGCAACGGCAGCATCAATGTTCGCCCACCATTCATCCCCAAGAAATCCGGTGATCAAACCATCGCGGCTGTGGAGATAAAAACCGCCAAAGCCTGCTTCGCGGAATCCTTCCACCTGAATCCTCATTTCGAGAGTATCGAGCCGGTCGTTCAACGAAAAAAACGGATGAGAACGGAAGGTATTGGGCGGATTGATAAAAGAGGCATAAAACAGTTCCTTCTCATATTTGCCCTTGACTCCTCCATGTTTATTGGGATTACAGGAAAAGAACAAAAAGGGAAAAAGAAAAATACAAAAAATGAATTTGCTGTTTATGTGGATCATAACCTTGTCATTTTAACGAATCGAAAACATGCAAACGACCCTGTTTTCGCCCATTATGACAAAAATAGAAAAAGATCGCGACAATGAAAACGTTAACACTGCCCGAAGAATGAAAAACAAAAGAGGTTCTCTTTTCAGGAAAGGGAGGATGCGAAGTTTGATGTTTGCATCAAAAAGCGAAAGATTTTCTTTGTTTTTTTCTCGCTCACGATCCTATGCCCTGCCCGTACAACAAGCATCATTTTAAACGAATTGAATTGTCCGTTTATCAACATAATTCAGCCAAACAATCGAGACGGAAAACAAGAGAAGAGAAGGCATCCATGAAAATTTTCGTCAAAAAAATTTTTATTTTTCAATGAAAACGTTTACATTGGAGCCTGTTTTTAATCGAAAACGACGACTAAAAAACATCACAAACTCATGCTATGGCAAGTATGAAAGAAGTTGCAAAACGCGCAGGCGTTTCAATTGCAACGGTTTCGCGTGTTTTGAACAACAACAGCAATGTGAACGAAGAAACACGCGTAAAAATACAGAAGGCGATAAAGGACTTAAAATATCAACCCAGCAGGGTTGCCAAACGTCTTCGATCGAAGGGCATATCCGGAAATTTATTGGGTGTTTTGCTGCCCGATATTGATAATCCTTTTTACATTGATGTATTCCGGGGAATTGAAGAAGTCGCATACCAAAATAATTATGCCATAATTTTATGTAACTTTAGCCAGGATGAGAAAAAAGAAAAGCTGTATCTTGAAATATTGCAATCGGAGGCCATTGACGGTTTAATTGCCGCACCGGCCCGCGAAGATGATCCACAGTTAAAAAAGATGGTCCGGGAGGGACTTCCTGTGGTTTGTGTCGACCGCGGACTGAAAGACACCGAAGTGGATGTAGTATATGTAGATAACGAAAAAGGTGCTTTTCAGGCTGTCGACCATCTGGTAAGATTGGGGTACAGAAGGATTGCCTATATTGCCGGCTTACCCACCATTCCCTCCAGTCAGTCGAGGGAAAAAGGATATCGGGATGCATTGCTTGCAAACAACATAGACATCGATGAAGAGCTCATCCGATATGGAAACTCAAAACATGAAAGTGGGGTTATGCTGTGTAACGAATTGCTAAACCTGGGTACACCCCCCGATGCTCTTTTTACAGGAAACAACCTGATAACCCTTGGGGCACTGGAGACAATTCACCGAAGGGGACTTACGATCCCGAAGGATATTGCCATTGTGGGTTTCGACGACATGTACTGGTCCAATTCACTGAATCCGCCCCTCACCGCCATCAAGCAACCGGCAGTAGAAATCGGAAAACGAGCCGGCGAATTACTGATCCAACGGATCAACAACCCCATGCGCCCGGCCATCCGGATGATGCTGAACGCCGAGCTGATGAAACGAAAATCGACTTAATGCAATCGATATGAACAACAAAACACAATCTATATTTTCGAACATTTTTTCATTAACTCTAAAGCTTAAGACTATGAGAATGCTAATCTTTACATTTCTACTGAGCCTGTTTCTCGCAGGTTCTTCATGGGGACAAGCTGTTAAAGTGGCTTATTTGAACGATGCGTCAAAAGTCATGGCACCAACAGCCGCCCCGGTGGATAACGATCCAATCATTCAGTTATTGGATAGTGATCCCAACATCGACCTGGACGTATTATTGGTTGCCGCCGATGCCGTTGTTGACCTTACAGGTTACGACGTAGCCATTGTCCAGGAAGGATTCAGCTCTTCAGCTGCCATCCTGAAACCCGGCGCTTCGCTGGGTATGGCCAGCATCCCGGTTCCATTTATCCTGAACA
>DAIMEA010000289.1:0-5595 GCA_036725585.1 Prolixibacteraceae bacterium
CCATGGGTGGAACGGCCTTACTCGTTCCCAAAATCGGCAGTGAGTTTATGCCTTGCTCTTCGTCCGATAGTTTTAGCCTCGAAGTGTATCTGCCCGAAGGAACCCGGCTCGAGAACACAACATCGGCCCTGGAAAAGCTGGAAGCTATGGTTCGTGAATCGGCGGGGAAAGATGTATCGATGGTTTATACCCAGGTTGGCGAACTGCAGTCGACCGCAAGCGGTGCTTCATCGAGCCGCGAAAATATCGGAATGATGCATATTCTTCTTTCCGAATCCGGTAAGCTCCATTACAACCAGGTAGCCCAAACGTTGAATGCCATAATGGAAACCAATCCGGAAGTCGCCTTCAGCTTTCATCAGGAAGAAACCAGTCTGAAGTCGATTCTGGGGAATGATGAACCCCCATTGGTTGTGGAAATTGTGGGCGAAGACCTGGAAACCATAGGCGCGTTAACCGAACAGATGAAGAACACGGCGGCCGAAATGCCGGGTTTGTACAATGTGGAAAGTTCGGTCGAAAACGGAGCTCCCGAAATCGATGTACGGATCGACCGGATTCAGGCGGGATACTACAACCTGAGCATCGAACAGATAATTGAGCAGGTGAAAAGCCGGCTTGAAGGTACGGATGCAGGTGAATACGAAACCAACGGGGAAATGCGCTCCATTACCATAAAACAACCCCGGATTAGCGTGGCCGAACTGGCAAATCTGGAAATTACCAACGGAACGAGTCGTTATCGCCTTTCCGATGTGGCAACGCTTGCCGAAGCCCGCATGCCCCGCGAGATTCACCGCAGCAACCAAAGCAGGGTGGGGAAGGTGAGCGCCTATATCAACCCGGATCTGAAATACGACCAGGTTGTGCGTGAGCTGGAAAGCCGGTTGAGCGCCCATGACCTTCCCAACGGATATCGCTTGCGCATGGCCGGCGAAGAGATGAAGCGAAAAGAATCGATGGGCGGACTCACGTTTGCCTTACTATTATCAATCGTACTGGTTTATATGGTGATGGCGGCCCAGTTCGAGTCGTTGTTGCACCCCTTTACCATTTTACTGACCATTCCGCTGGCCTTGGTCGGCACCGTGCTGACCTTTTTCCTGATGGGCATCCCGTTCAATATGATGGCTTTTATCGGGATGATTATGCTGGCCGGGATTGCCGTAAACGACTCCATAATTCTGGTCGACAAGATTAACCAGTTGCGAAACGAAGGTATGCCGAAAAGGGCAGCCATTGTTGAAGCCGGGCGTCAACGGATCCGGCCCATCGTTATGACCAGCCTGACCACCATCCTGGCCTTGCTTCCCCTGACCATCGGTTTTGGTGAAAGCGCCAGCCTCCGGGCGCCTATGGCCCTGGCAGTGGTGGGCGGCCTTGTTACGGCCACTATTCTGAGTCTCGTCGTTATTCCCTGTGTGTACGATGTGATCGATTTACGTAAGGATAAACAGCCGGCTACCGGCAAGCAATAGAGCGCAGCGTATGGATTTTATCATCCAGAGAAGAACGTTGATCAGCATGGTTTTTGTGGCCATGGTGATGCTGGGCGTCATTTCGTACAACCGGCTTTCGATGGAACTTTATCCGGTTCCCGAAATGCCCGTAATGGTGGTCATGGTCAATACTTCCATCGAAGTTGATCCGGAATACATGGAGAGCCAGGGCATCATCCCCCTCGAAGGGGCGATCGGTCAGCTCGAAGGAGTGGAAGAAATCACCTCCATGTCGACCCGACGGAACGGAACCATTGAGATCACATACAACGAAGGTGTCAATCTGAAATATGCCCAGTTGCATCTTCAGGAAAAAATCAACGAAACCCGGGCACTTCTTCCCGAAGAGTTCAACGTGGTTGTCGATAAGGTTGATCTTCGATCCATGGTCAACCAGTTTATGACCCTCCAGCTTTTGGGCGAGGGGGGAGTGGACCGTCTCCGGAACATTGCCGACCGCGAGATTCAGGATCCGCTTTTGAATATCGACGGAATTGCCAGCGTGAACATTTACGGGGGAAGGGAGAAAACCATTACCATTGAGGTGGAGCCCGAAGTGGCGGAGGCCTACCGGCTCACTCCCGGACGGATCCGGCAACTCTTGCAGCGGGGCCAAACCGACCGTACGTACGTTGGTGAAGCTTATGGCCCGTCGATGCGTTACTTCGTCAATGTTTCCGCCGAATTTAAACAGATATCCGACATTGGCGGCGTTATTGTGGACCAGACCTCCGGTGTCCGCCTGAAAGATATTGCCACCATTACCTTTGGAACGAAGGAAGAAACCTCGTACAGCCGTGTCAATGGCAAAGACGCCATTTCGATCATGTTGATCAACGACCAGTCGGCCAACCTGATCGATCTTTCCCACCGCACCCGCGAAACACTGGCTCAACTAAACGCAGAACTCGAATCGATGGGGGTGGAACTGATTGTGCAAAGCGATTCGGCCGAGGTGATGGAAAAAAATATCGACCAGATTATCAGCCTGGCCCTGATTGGCGGTTTGTTGGCTGTAGCCATTCTTTGGTTCTTCCTGCGAAACATCCGTTTGGTGCTTGCCGTGGCTCTTTCGATCCCGATTTCGGTTTATGCCGCCTTTAATTTCTTTTATGCCTTCGATATTTCGATCAACAGCATTACCCTGGTGGGTATTGCCCTGGCCATCGGGATGTTGATCGACAACAGTGTCGTGGTACTCGAAAATATTTACCGGTTGGCAGGCAAGGGCGAATCGCTTTACCGTTCGGTTACGCAGGGAACCCGGGAAGTATGGCGCTCCATTTTTGCTTCCACCCTCACCACCCTGTGCGTCTTTTTGCCCTTTCTTTTTACCGACGACCTTGTTGTCCGGCTTTTTGGACGACAAATAGGGGTGTCGATCGTGTCGACCCTGCTGGTTTCTTTTTTGGTCGCCCTGCTGTTGATCCCCATGATCACCTATCTGATAATGGGCTATCAGAAAAAGAAAAAGACCGTTCCTGTTTTTGAAAAAATCTCGCTCCATAACCGATTGGTCCAATTCTATATTCTTCTTTTGAAAGCAGCAATGCGTCATCCGGTAGCAACGGTTTTGAGCGGGCTGGTGGTCTTTTTTGTCACCTTGCTCATCAGCCTGACCACCCAGACACAGTCGCTGGAAGAAGCCGAAACCAACCAGATCACCATTTACGTGACCATGGATTCGGGATCCACGCTCGAAAAAACCGACGAACTGGTGGCGGAACTGGAAAAAGAACTGGTGAACCTGGCCGAAAAGGAGAGCATTACCAGTACGATTGAAGAAGAATCGGCCATTGTGCGGATTGCACTTCAGGAGAATTACGAGAAAATTGCGAAACGGGATTTCGAAACCATACGGAAAGAAATTGAAGATATCATGGACCGGCACGACCGGAATGCGGAACTCGATTTTGAGCAATCGTCGTCGAACAGTCAATTTGGGGCAGGAGGAGGCGGAATGCAGCAAAGCCAGCGCATGGAACGCATGATGGGTATTGGTGAAGAACAGGAGCGAATCCTTATTAAAGGCCAGGATTATGCTATGATGAAGAAGCTTTCCGACGATCTTCGCTATTACCTCGACGATATGGACGAGATTCGGAGGGTGCGCAGCAACCTGGCATCCGACCGTCCCGAAGTACATCTGCAGTTCGACCCGGAGTTGTCGGGCCGGAACAACGTGACCATGAACAACGTGATGAGCGAACTGACTTCCTTCCGCAAGGAAATCCAGTCGGGCTTTTATTTTAAGCAGGATAACGACGAATACGAAATAATTATTCGGACCGACACCGTATCGGAATTGCCTCCCATGCGACTGACCGATTTACAGGAACTGGGCATTCGGAACAACGACGGGGCAGAATTCGAATTACAGGATATATCCCGGATCTATTTCAGTTCGGGCATCTCACGCATCAACCGGGTTAACCAGGAGAAGGTGATCGAGATGACCTATAATTTTAATAACGACATCACTGCCGATAAAGACCTGCTCGAAGATGCCCGGAGCAGTATCGACGAACTGGTGGCTGCCATACCGCTTCCGTCGGGGATCGCACTGGAAGTGATTCACGACGAAGACGATTATGCCGCCTATTATCCGCTCATAGCCCTGGCTTTTTTTCTGATCTTCATGGTTCTGGCTTCGGTGTTCGAATCGTTGGCCACGCCCTTTATCCTGATGTTTTCCATTCCGCTGGCGGCAATTGGATCGCTTTTGCTGCTGATTTTTTCCGGCAGTTCGCTTCTTTCCGCCAACACACTCACCGGTTTTATTATTCTCCTGGGGGTTGTTGTGAACAATGGGATCATCCTGATCGACTACAGCAATATTCTTCAGAAAAGGGGATACCGGAGGCAGCGGGCGCTCATTACAGCCGGTCTGGCCCGATTGCGCCCCATCCTGATTACGGCCATTACCACCATCATTGCTATGCTTCCCCTTGCCATGGGAAAATCGGAATACGTGGGGATTATTGGCGCCCCCTTTGCCCTGACTGTTATTGGTGGTTTGGCATTTAGCACCGTTTTGACTCTGGTTTTCATCCCCACGTTTTACTCGGGCTTGCACGATGCCCTGGCCTGGTTCCGGGGACTACCCCCGTGGCTGAAATGGGCGCAATATACCCTTTTTGCCGGCGGCGGTGCGTTGATCTACTTCGAAATTAATCGTTTCATCTGGCAAATGATCGCTGTGATTTTGCTGGTGATAGTGGTCCCGGCCATGGTATGGTTTATTTTGAACAGCCTTCGGAAAGCAACCGAAACCGTTATCCCGGCCAATGAACCCATTACCATCCGGGTCCGGAACCTGGTGAAAATTTACGACCGGCCCGGGCAGTTTTTACGTGAATGGGAGGCTGGAAAAAGAATCCGGGAACATTTCGAAGGAGAAAAAAAGTATACCCGGATAAGCGATCTGTCTGAACTGAGCTGGAAAATTCCCCTGGCCGGTTTTGCTTTTTACCTGGCAGTCGGGTATTTCGACGGACAAATATGGAAAACGCTGGCCTTGGCCTTTGTCTATTTTCTGGGATATTCTATTCTTCAGGTTTTGGCCAAATATTGCACCGGCATCGGGAAAGGAGCCCGTGTCGCACACCTGACCGGGGCAGTTTGGCACTGGGGTTTTCCTTTTGCCGCTCTGGCCTGGCTGTATCTGGAACACAAAAACACCGGTTTGTCGGTTGTTTTGATGGTATTGGTTTACCTGATCCTGACCATCGATGCCCTGTCGAAGAAAATCCACCGGGAGAAAATCAATGTTCAGCGATTGAAAGGAAAACGCAACGATTTTAAGCGCTTTGTTTATCAACTTGTTTTGTCGATTCCCATTGTCGGGAAGAAACGAAAACCCTTCAAAGCGCTCAAGGGCGTTTCGCTCGATATCGGAAACGGAATGTATGGACTGCTGGGACCCAACGGGGCCGGTAAATCGACGCTTATGCGGGCTATCTGCGGAATCAACACCCAGAGCTACGGCAAGGTCTGGTTTAACGGAATCGACAGCGACCGGAAACGGGAAGAACTGCAGGGACTGATTGGCTACCTTCCACAGGAATTTGGCATGTACGAGAACATGACCGCCTGG
>DAIMEA010000290.1:0-5587 GCA_036725585.1 Prolixibacteraceae bacterium
CATCCCCACCCTTGTTGTGGGCGACCATAATTACGGCGAAGGTTCATCGAGGGAACATGCCGCCATGGAACCCCGGCACCTTGGTGTCAGGGCGGTGCTGGTGAAATCGTTTGCCCGCATCCACGAAACCAACCTGAAAAAACAGGGCATGCTGGCCCTGACCTTTGCCCGGGAAAACGATTACGACAAGATTCAGGAGGACGACACATTCAACTTGCTCAACCTGGATCGTTTTGCACCCGGACAAGCCATCGAAATTGAACTGGTCCATGCCGATGGTTCCCGGGAAAGAATCGAAACCCGTCATTCCTTCAACCTGCAACAAATAGAGTGGTTCCGGGCGGGCTCGGCATTAAACCTTATTAAAGAACAACAACGATAATCAATGGTCGGCGGGCTTACCCGAAAAGGATAAAAAGGCTCCCGATCAAAACAAACGAACAAAAGCATTCGGAATGAAAAAAATACGTGTAGCAAACCCCATTGTTGAGTTGGACGGTGATGAAATGACCCGTGTCATCTGGAATTTCATCAAAGAAAAACTGATCCTGCCGTATCTCGATATCCCCATTGAGTATTATGATCTGGGAATCGAAAACCGCGACCGGACCAACGACCAGGTTACCATCGATGCCGCCTTTGCCATCCAAAAACACGGCGTGGGCATTAAATGCGCTACCATCACCCCCGATGAGGCACGGGTGGATGAATTCGGCCTGAAAAAAATGTGGAAATCGCCCAACGGCACCATCCGGAATATCCTGGGCGGAACCGTTTTCCGGGAACCCATCATCATCCAGAACATTCCCCGGCTGGTACCCGGGTGGAAAAAACCCATCTGCATTGGACGTCATGCCTTTGGCGACCAATACAGGGCCACCGATTTTGTTACCAGGGGGAAAGGAAAACTTACCATCACCTTCACGCCAAACGACGGAAGCGAAGCGCAAACCCATTCGGTATACGATTTTGAAGGCGACGGAATAGCCCTGGCCATGTATAATACCGACGAATCGATTACCGGTTTTGCCCGTTCGTGCATGAACCAGGCCCTCGATAAGGGATGGCCCCTCTATATGAGCACGAAGAATACTATCCTGAAAAAATACGACGGACGCTTTAAGGACATCTTCCAGGAAGTGTTCGAGAAGGAATTTAAAGAGCGCTTCCGCGAAGCCGGCATTACGTATGAACACCGACTGATCGACGACATGGTGGCCGCTGCCCTGAAATGGGAAGGCGGCTTTGTATGGGCCTGCAAAAATTACGATGGCGATGTACAAAGCGATACCGTTGCCCAGGGCTTTGGTTCGCTGGGCCTCATGACCTCGGTTTTGATTACCCCCGATGGCAAAACCATGGAAGCGGAAGCCGCTCACGGGACCGTCACCCGCCATTTCCGCCTCCACCAGAAAGGTCTGCCCACGTCGACAAACCCGATTGCCTCAATTTTTGCCTGGACCCGCGGACTGGCCTTCCGGGGCAAACTCGACCACAATGCGGACCTGATCCGCTTTTCAGAGACCCTGGAACAGGTTTGCGTCGAAACCGTCGAAAGCGGAAAAATGACCAAGGACCTGGCGCTCATTATTCACGGAAAACATTTGAACGAAGATCATTACCTCACCACGGAGGGTTTTCTGGAAGCATTGAATGAAAACCTGAAAGCAAAAATATGAAAACCACCTTCGACCAACATAAGGGAAAGCTGATCGTACCCGACCACGTAACCATTCCTTTTATCGAAGGCGATGGCATAGGCCGCGATATTACACGCCCCACGCAACGGATTGTTGAAGCGGCCATTGAAGCGTCGTACGGTGGAAAAAGGGAAATCATCTGGAAAGAG
This sequence comes from Prolixibacteraceae bacterium, assembly GCA_036725585.1. GTDB lineage: Bacteria > Bacteroidota > Bacteroidia > Bacteroidales > Prolixibacteraceae > DAIMEA01. Next base: position 1,850 of record DAIMEA010000290.1, read on the forward strand.
GTATTGGCCGGTGAAAAAGCCTTCCTTTCAACAGGCGAATGGCTTCCACAGGAAACCCTCGAAGCTTTTTCGACTGCATATGTCGGAATAAAAGGCCCCTTAACCACACCTGTTGGAGAAGGTATCCGCTCATTGAATGTTGCCTTACGCCAGGCTCTCGATTTGTATGTTTGTCTGCGCCCGGTACGCTGGTTTAAAGGAGTTCCCTCCCCCATTCGCTACCCCTCTATGGTGGATATGCACATCTTCCGTGAAAACACAGAGGATATCTACGCAGGAATAGAATTCATGACGGGAAGCGATGAAGCCGAAAAACTGAAAAAATTTCTGAGGGAAAACCTGGCCGAGGTACCCGTTCGTTTCCCCGACAGCTCATCGTTCGGGATCAAACCCATATCGAAAGAAGGTTCGGAACGCCTGATCCGGGCAGCCCTGAACTATGCCCTGCAGCACGGTCTTCCCTCCGTAACCCTGGTCCACAAAGGAAATATCATGAAATACACAGAAGGATCCTTTAAAAAGTGGGGATACGATTTAGCCGAACGGGAATTTCCCGTTCAGACCTTTACCTGGCGACAATACGAAGTGCTGATCCGGAACGAAGGAAAGGAAAAGGCCGATCAGGAACTTCAAAAGGCCAAAAAAGAAAACAAAGTGATCGTGAAGGATGTCATTACTGATGCTTTTCTCCAGGAAAGTCTTTTGCGTCCGTACGATTATTCGGTTATTGCCACCATGAACCTGAACGGCGATTACATTTCGGACCAACTGGCGGCCATGGTTGGCGGCATCGGTATGGCTCCGGGAGCCAACATCAATTTTCTGACCGGACATGCTGTTTTTGAAGCCACCCACGGAACAGCCCCGTCGATTGCCGGAACAGGGAAAGCCAACCCGGCCTCCCTGACCCTGTCGGCAGCCCTTATGTTGGAATATCTGGGATGGGATAAAGCTGCAGAACATATTTACGATGCTATGGAACATACGTTCAGCAAAAGAAAAGTGACCTCCGATTTGTTTTCTTTAATGGAGGGAGCCACGTTACTTTCAACCGAGGATTTTGCCAACGAGGTAATACGAAATATACATTAAAACAGATAACATTATGGAATACATTAAGAACCGATTTTACGAAAAAGCATCGAAGTGCATTAATTTGTACAACTTGCTGAAGAAAGATTATGCCGATGTTGAGATCGGCAAGATCACCATCGGACAAGTGCTCACCGGGATGAAAGGCATGCCTGCCCTTGTGACCGACACGTCGAAACTGGATGCGAACGAAGGAATTCGTTTTCGCGGGCATTCTATTCCCGAACTGCGGGAGAAGCTGCCGCGCCTTTCGCCCGAGGGAGAACCCCTTCCGGAAGGCCTTTTCTACCTTATGCTGATTGGCGACATTCCCGAGATGGAAGATGTGCTTAACCTTTCGAAAGACTGGTCGACCCGCGCCCATGTTCCCCAGCATGTTTTCGATGTAATCGATGCCATGCCCAAATCGGCCAAACCCATGACTATTTTCAGCGCCGCCATTGTCGCTATGGCTACCGAATCGGTGTTTCAGAAAGCCTACCGTTCGGGGGTCCACAAAAAATTCTACTGGGATTTCATGTACGACGATGTCATGAATCTGATTTCCCGCCTGCCGCGAATTGCTGCCTATATATATCGCCGCCTCTATTTCAAGGACAAGCATATTGAGCCCGATCCGCGTCTCGACTGGGCAGGGAACCTGGCCCACATGATGGGGCACGATTCGGATGAAGTAAAACGTTTGATGCGTCTCTATATGGTCATCCATGCCGATCACGAAGGAGGAAATGTCTCGGCCCACGCCACCCACCTGGTCGGTTCGGCGCTCAGCAATCCCTATTACTCATTTGGCGCCGGCATGTTGGGCCTGGCCGGTCCGTTGCACGGATATGCCAATCAGGATGTCATTTTCTGGATTTTTGAAATGATGGATGCTCTCGGAACCGACGATCCAAGCAAAGAACAACTGGCTGCCTATGTGCAAAAAACACTGGAGGAAGGCCGGGTAATTCCCGGTTACGGACATGCTGTTCTCCGGCAAACCGACCCCAGGTTTACAGCGCAGAAAGAGTTTGCTGAAAAATACATCAAGAACGACCACCTGATCAACATCGTGAACAATTTGTATGAGGTTGTTCCCCCGATCCTGGGAAGCATCGGAAAAATCCAGAATCCCTGGCCCAATGTCGATGCCTATTCCGGTGCGCTCCTCTACCATTACGGAATCAAGGAATACACGTTTTATACCGTTTTGTTTGGGGTATCGCGAGCCCTGGGTGTTCTGGCCTCACTGGTTATGGACCGGGTATACGGGCTTCCGATCGAACGCCCCTCGTCGTATGAATTAAAGTGGTACTACGAAAAAGCAACCGGGAAAGCAGAAAGCTGCTAAAGTATTTATCAGCATAACTTAAAGAATAAGACAAATACGAAGTCTTGGGGCGGCCTTTAAAAAGGCTGCCCCTTTTTTTTGCTTACAAAGGGTACCTTGTATGTGCATTTTGTACCCTTTCACAACCCGAACACAATATTTTCCTTTTATGATAAATCTGCCTTCCGGCCATACAAAGCGCATTTTTTTTATAGGAGCTACCGTGGCCGGGATTGAATTGATTCCTTTGAGGCCGTCAGCTGAAGCTGTCGGCAAAGGATATGTTGCCGCTTAGCATTGTTTGTCGTCTTCGTATGATGCTCAAAAACATATTGGAATAGTCTGCAAACCCATAGGGACAGGGGTAATGCAACATTCAAAAAGCGAACGATAGACTGAATCAAGGTTGCCCATGAGCCCTCGTAAGGGCGTAAGCAATAGCATAGGGCAACGCCCTTTCAAATCGTTTCTATGCCGTTTTCCATTATCTTTACCCCAAAATGCACAACATGCGAAAACTCTTCCTGTTCAGCCTGACCGTACTGTTGTCTCTTTCGTTCTCCTTATGCCAAAACAAGAGGGAACAACAAACGCTCCCCTATATCGGCCTGGCAAAATTTGCCGACGGGATCCGCCACTGGGAATTGTACAGCGAAATCCGTTCGAACGAACGATACGATACAAGCGATGTGATCGGCATTGCCCAAAACCTGCTCAACTATCAGAACGACGACGGGGGCTGGCCCAAAAACATCGACTGGCTGGCCATCATCGACCCCGACTCGGTAACCGGCAACCTGAGCGAACGCTACCGGCAAAGCACCTACGATAACCGGAACATTTTCCCGCAAATCGAATACCTTTCGGCTGTTTATGATTATACCGGCGGGGAAAATTACAGAAAAGCCGCCGAAAAGGGCTTCCGCTACATCCTGAACACGCAATACCCGGGGGGCGGCTGGCGGGGATGGGATGCCGACGCACTGACCTTCAACGACGATGTAATGACCGGCATTCTGAACCTGTTGCTCGATGTTAAAACCGGACGTTCGATTTATTCCTGGATCGATTCATCCTTACGAAAAGAACTGATTGTTGCCTATGAAAAAGGATTGCAGGTAGTTCTGAAGTGCCAGATTGAGTTAAACGGGGTAAAAACAGCCTGGTGCCAACAACACGACCCGCGAACCTACGAACCTGTGCAGGGCCGAAGCTATGAACATCCATCGATCACGGCCCGTGAAAGCAGCGACATTGTGCTTTTTCTCATGCGCATCGAACCGCATGAGCCCGAAGTGGATCGGGCTATCGGAGCAGCCGTGGCCTGGTTCCGG
>DAIMEA010000291.1:0-5583 GCA_036725585.1 Prolixibacteraceae bacterium
TTCTGACAATAGCGGTAAAAGGTTTTTATGGTGGCTTTGAGCAAACGAACTCCGCCATAATACCCGTTTAATTTGATCCCATCGACCAGCGCTTCGATTGAATCGAAAACGGGTTGATCGAGCTTTTCGGGCTTGATCTCGAGCAAAGGCGATTCGTACAACTGTACCGATGCCGAAAAATTCCGGAAAACAAAGGCAATGGTTTTCCCGAAATACCCGTCCGAAGGATTTCCAATGAGCGCAGCCCTGGGATAGGATTGGGTTTTGATGATCATATTTTGCTTTTGGACATTTAACGTAACAATCTATGGATATACAAAAAAATAAGGAAACAGCGTTCATTCTTTTTCCTGGCCCCTTATTTCACAATAGATGAAATCGATTTGAATTCAGGCGCTTTCGCCGAACGGGTCATTTCGAAGAGGATCGATTCCATGGTGGTCAGCAAAATACCTTCGGCCTCCATCCTTCTCAGAGCTGCTTTCCAGTCCGACCGGGAACGGGAACTGACGCAATCACTCACAACAACAGGCTGATAGCCTGCCTGTTTTAAATCGATCGCTGTTTGGAGCACGCACACATGGGCTTCGATCCCAAACAACAAAACAGTGCTGGCTGGGATATTCTCCAATTCCTCGACAAAAGCAGGTTCGTCGTAACAACTAAAAGATACTTTCTCAATCGGACGAAAAGGCTCAATCCGTGCAGATAATTCCGGCAGGGTTTCGCCCAGTCCGCGGGTATATTGCTGGGTAACCAAAACCGGTACCGACAGGGTATTCAAACCGTTTAGCAATTTTTTGGTTGTTTCCAAAAGGGCTTTTTGCCGGGACATAACCGGAAAGAGTCGCTCCTGAAAATCAATCAACAGCGCAATACTGTTCTTTTTTTCGATTCGCATCGTAGTTTTTTTTCGATTCAAAAATAATCGCTTCCTGCAAATAATAAAAGCATTTCCGGATAACGTCCGGGAAAATCCCTTATTCGTTATTCATTTGTTTCCGATAGTTTCCGGGAAACATGCCCCAGGTATCCCCCGTGATGCCGTTTGGCATAATCGGCCCGGGTGAATCCAATCCGTTTCATCATCTCCACCACAAGTACATCGCCAATTACCGTCATTACAGTGGTCGATGTGGTAGGGGTTAATCCCAGCGGACAGACTTCGGTCGGGGCACCCGTATGAAGGCAGGCAGAAGCCCGTTTGGCAATGGTGCCTCGCTGGTTTCCGGTGATGGCGATAATGGGAAGATCCGGAAACAGTTTCCCGGTCAGTTCAATCAATTCCAAAATTTCCCGGGTTTTCCCTGAGTTGGATACCAGCAAAAGAACATCGTTTTTCGACAGTACGCCCAAATCGCCGTGTTGGGCTTCGCTGGGATGCAGGAAAACCGCCGGGGTACCTGTTGAGCAAAAAGTGGTAGCCATATTTCGGGCTATGAGCCCGGCCTTCCCCATCCCCGAGGTGATCAGTTTCCCGCCCTGTACATGCACCCGCTGATGAATGACTGAAAGGGCTTTTTCGTAATTTTCGCCTACCGGGATGTTTCGAATGGCATCGGCTTCGCGGTGAATAAGATCTCGGATGGATTCGATCATAATAAAGGGTTCTCGAAATTTAACGTATCAACTTTTGGATCGAATTCGTTGAAAAGAATCAACTTTAAACCGATCCCGAACAAATATTATTCTCCCGAAAGGCCTGCCTCAGGGGACAACACTGTTCGTATGGGTACAAATGTATTATAAAACATATTCCATTTGAAAGGGATTTCTTATTTTCGACCCCTGAATTGTAGGAAAGGGAAAGTATGGGCACATCTGAATGGTTTGTTATCGTCAACCCGAATGCCGGGGGAAAGCAGGCGCAGCACGACTGGCCGTTGATCAGGGAAGAGTTGTATTTGCAGCGATTTCAATTTGAGTCGGAACCTACCCGGGAACCGATGCATGCTATACAGCTGATCCAGGAAAAAATCGGAGCCGGTTTTCGAAAGTTCATTGTCGTGGGTGGCGATGGCACGCTGCACGAATGCGTTAACGGCATTATGAACCAAAACGTTGTATCCCCCGACGAAATTTTGCTGGGCATGATTTCCGTCGGTACCGGCAACGACTGGATCAAAACCCACCAGATTTCGCCCGATTACCGGCAAGCCATACAACAAATCAAAAACGGGAAAACCATCAAACAGGATGTAGGAAAAATTGTGTTTCAAAACGGCCATCCCGAACCCGAAACCCGCTATTTTATCAATTCAGTAGGTATCGGTTTCGACGCCCGTGTCGTCAAATACGTCCTGCCGAAAAAGCGGGAAGGCAAATCGGGAAAGTCGGAATACATGAAAGGGTTGATTCGCTCTCTTTTCACCAACCGAAATATTATCAGTCAGTTACATCTCGATAACGAAAAATTGGAAACCCGGCTTTATAACCTTACTGTAGGTTTATGCAAATTCAAGGGAGGTGGATTTAAAATGCTGCCCCATGCCATTCCCGACGATGGGGAACTGGATGTTACCCTGGCCAGTTCCATATCCAAACGCAAACTCATTGCCAGTCTGCCAAAAATTTTTGGCGGCAAAGTCGACCAAATCAAATACTTTACCTTTCACCGGGCAAAAGAGCTCATTCTGCAAATCTCTGCCCCGGTTTGCACCGAAGCCGATGGCGAATTTCTCGGTCATTACCCGCTTAGTATTTCAATTATTCCCAACCAGTTGACCATTATTTCGGAGTGCCAGTCCACCCTGATTCCATCCGAGAACCCGTCATTCTAAGCCCCCACCCAAAAATATTTATTGGGCATAATACGGTTATGAATGTCGCAAAAAGTGTGTCATACCAAGGGAAGCGAAATGACGAGGGATCCCTTGCATCGGCAGATTTGACAAACGTCGATTTTCAATTCTCCTCTCCCGATAGCACCGGGATCGTCGAAATGACACATAGAACGAAACCGGTCATTGGCACCGTGGCTGACAGATCCTCCGCCCCATACACCTGACATTAACCAGCCGGATGTGTCATTTCGACAGTCGGTTTCCAATGGCACAACCTTTGAAAAAATGCGACTCGGTTGTTTTGCACATCCAATACCATAAATCAAAAACGGCCATTCAGGAAAAAACGTTGGCCTAATCGAATAAATAACTAAAATACAACAATATGGCAAAAGGAAAAATTGGCGTAACCAGCGAGAACCTGTTCCCCATCATCAAGAAATTCCTCTATTCCGATCACGAGATCTTCCTTCGCGAAATCATTTCAAATGCGGTGGATGCCACCCAAAAACTGAAAACCCTGGCCATGAAGGGTGAGTACATCGGCGAAACCAACGATTTAAAAATATCGGTTTCGATCGATCCGAAAGCCAAAACCCTCACGGTTTCCGATAACGGAATCGGGATGACCGCCGAAGAAGTGAAAAAATACATCAACCAGATTGCCTTTTCAGGTGCCAACGATTTTCTGGAAAAATACAAAAACGATGCAGCCGCCATTATCGGACACTTTGGCTTAGGCTTTTATTCTTCATTTATGGTTTCGGACAAAGTCGAAATCATCAGCCGCTCCTGGCAGGAAGGTGCCGAAGCCATCCAATGGAGCTGTGACGGGAGCCCCGAATACACCCTCAACAAAGGAGAACGCGATGCCGTAGGAACCGATATCGTCATGCACATCAACGACGACTCGAAGGAGTTTCTTGAAGAACACCGGATCAAAGAACTTTTGGAAAAATATTGTCGCTTTCTGCCCGTGCCCGTCCGTTTTGGAAAAACAAAAGAATGGAAAGACGGGAAATACGTCGACACCGACAAGGATCTAATCATTAACGATACAGAGCCCGCATGGACCAAGAAACCGGCCGATTTAAAAGATGAAGACTACAGCGAATTCTACCACAAACTATACCCGGGTGTCGAAGATCCCCTTTTCAACATCCACCTGAATGTCGATTATCCCTTTAAACTCACAGGGATCCTCTACTTCCCGAAGTTGAAAAACACGGTCGAGGTTCAGAAAAACAAAATCCAGTTATTCTGCAATCAGGTGTATGTCACCGACCATATCGAAGAAATCGTACCGGAATTTCTGACGCTCCTGCACGGGGTCATTGATTCACCGGATATCCCGCTTAATGTTTCCCGCTCGTATCTGCAAAGCGATCAGAATGTGAAGAAAATTTCGAACCACATCACCAAAAAGGTGGCCGATCGGCTGGAAGAGATTTTCAAGAACAACCGCGACGATTTCGAAAAGAAATGGGACGACCTGAAAATTTTCATGGAATACGGGATTCTTTCGAATGAAAAATTTGCCGAAAAGGCCAAAAAGTTCTTCCTGTACAAAAACACCGATGGGAAATATTTCACCATTGAGGAATACGACAACATCATTAAGGAAAACCAAAGCGATAAGGACGGGAACCTGGTACACCTGTACGCAAAAAACACCGAGGAACAGTTTTCATTCATCCGGCAGGCAAAAGACAAGGGCTACGATGTATTGCTACTCGACAGCGTTTTAACCGCTCCCCTGATCAACAAGTTTGAACAGGATGAACCCAAAAAACGCTTTTCGCGGGTCGATGCCGATGTTGTCGATCGGCTGATCGCAAAAGAAGACAAAAAGAAAACCGAACTGACCGACGATGAAGTCGATGAGTTGGAACCCCTCTTCAGTGCTGTAACACCCAAAGGAGAAGCCGGTTACTATGTCACTTTCGAAGATATGGGCGAAAACGGCCAACCCATGGTCATTACCCAGAACGAATTCATGCGCCGGATGAAGGATCTCAGCGCCATCCAGAGCGGTATGAACATGTATGGTAATCTGCCCGACAATTACACCGTTGTTGTGAATGTTGCCCATCCGCTGGTGAAACAGATCATTCAATTGAAAAATGAACAACTGGGCAGCGAACTCGAAGAACTGAACCTGCAGCTAAAAGAAAAGGAACAGGAAAAAACGGCTCTTGAGAAAATGAAAGAAGGAAAAAAGGAAACAGAAGTGCCTGCCGAAGAAAAAGAGCAACTCGACGAAGTTCGAAAAACGCTCAGCGAAATAGAAAAACAAAAACGGGAAAAAATCAGCGATTTTGGATCCAGCCAAAAACTGACCCGGCAATTGTTCGACCTGGCCCTTCTGGCCAACAACATGCTCAAGGGCGAAGCGCTCGACTCCTTTGTTAAACGAAGTGTTGAACTGATACAATAATCCAAATACACATCCAACCGGAAAAGGCTGTTGGAGCTAAACTGGCTCGAACAGCCTTTCTTCGTAAGGGAGGGCATGTTTATGACATTCCTCAACGTATACTTAGTAAAGAAATTGTTATTTTGGGGCAAATCTGAAAATAAGTACCATGAAAGCGATTCATCTTTTTCTCATCCTGTCCCTGATCCTAATGAGTTCCTGCACCATGAAAACAGAACAAAATCCGTTGCTGGAGACCGAAAACACACCCTTCGGTATTCCCCCTTTTGAAAGCATACAGGCCGACCACTTCATTCCCGCCTTTGAAAAGGGAATTGCCGAGCAAAAGGACGAAGTGGATGCCATCATCAACAACGCCCAAGC
>DAIMEA010000292.1:0-5557 GCA_036725585.1 Prolixibacteraceae bacterium
GATCACTCCTTTTGAGCGAAAAGAGATTATCCGAAAAATTAAAGAGAAGGCCGGGAACCGCAAGCTGATTGTTTCGACCCAACTGATTGAGGCAGGTGTTGATATTTCAGTGGACAGCATTTTCAGGCAGCTTTCGCCCATCGATTCTATCATTCAATCGGCAGGCAGGTCAAACCGTTATAATGAAAAGGAATCAATTTCAGATGTTTTTCTTTTTGATATTAATGGAGAGCATCAGCGAAGCGCCAGCCGGATATATGGATCGGACTTGATTCTAAAGACCAAAAATGTATTGAAGGATTTCCCGGTGATAGAAGAGTCGGATTATTTGCAACTGATTGACCGTTATTTCCTAGAGGTCAGGAAGCAATCCGATGAAACTTCTTCCCCATTATTGGATGCCATACTCGGATTACGATTTGCCGAGATAGATTTGAGTTTGATTGAAGAAAGGAAAACAGAATCGTTGTTTGTTCAATTGAATCCAGAAGCTAAATTGGTTTGGGAACAATATATCGCTCTATACAGTCATGAGGGGTTAACCCCATGGGAAAGAAAGGCACAGTTTGCAGCATTCAAATCGAAGTTTTACGACTATGTGATCAATGTGCCGGTACCGTATGGTCAGGATTCCATCAATTTTGATATAGCAAAACAACAGGGTTTTTATGTATCATCTTTCGATCATCCTTCATCCTTTTACATTTATGACGAAAATGATGGTTCGATGAATACCGGTTACAATCCGAAGGATGCCTTAATCATTTAGGAATAAGTACTACCCATTTATTGCTCCCCGTCTTTCCCTTTCACCCCTTTCCCGTCAGTTCCCGGAACACCGATTCCACGCTTTTGGCTTCTTCCTGCATCGAAAGGAGGGTCCAGCCTTTTTCGACAGCGGTTTGGAAGAGCCGGGGCCGGATATCGTCGGTAACGGCGGCGGTTACCCGATAGGTGCCGGGTGAAAGCTGTTCGGTCCCGGAAACAAAGGGAAGCGAGCGCAGCTCGTCGGGAAGTATGGATTCTGAGAAGCCGATTAGGACGCTTTGTTTGCCCAGGTTTTTTGCATTTTTCAAAACCGATGAAGGACCGTCGGCCACAACTTCTCCCTTGTTCAGGATGATTACACGGGTGCAAACGGCCTCCACCTCCTGCATGATGTGGGTGGAAAGAATGACGGTTTTTTCCCGGCTGAGGGTGCGGATCAGGTTCCGGATTTCTTCCAGTTGGTTGGGATCGAGCCCGGTGGTAGGTTCATCAAGAATCAGTACTTCAGGGTCGTGCACCAGGGCCTGCGCCAGGCCCACCCGCTGCCGGTAGCCCTTCGACAGGGCGCCGATGGTTTTCCCGGCCTCGGGGCTTAATCCGGTTTGTTCGATAATGGCTTCCACCCGGGCTTTTTTGCCCGGCAAAGCATAGATACCGGCAATCATCCCCAGGTATTCCCGTACATACATTTCGGGGTAAAGGGGATTGTTTTCGGGCAGATACCCGATAAGCCGGCGAAAAGCCGTGTGATGAATGCCCACAGGAAGGTTTCCGATGCTTGCTTCTCCCTTGTCGGGAGGCAGGGTTCCGGTAAGGATTTTCATCAGGGTCGATTTCCCGGCCCCGTTGGCTCCCAGGAGGCCCACCACTTCACCACGGCCGATGCTGAACGAAATATCGTTCAGGGCAAGTTGTTTTCCGTAGCTTTTGGAAATATGTGCAACAACAATCGTCATGAAACAAAGGTAGCGAGTTGTTTCGAATTATCGGCCCACATCAACAGGAAGCCCTTCATTTACCCGGAATACGGGAAAAAGCAGGGTCCGGATCCTGCAAGAAAGGGTTCGGAATCCCGATACGGCAATTATTTTTCGTCGACAATCGATTTGGACTCCCGGATGAAATCCCGCTGGGCCTTCACCACGTTCACCATGTTCAGCAACAGGTTTTTCGTTTCGGCAATGATATTAAAAAAGAGGACCGAATTCCGCGTCGATACTTCGTTGCTCTTGATCCGTTTGATCTGGTTTCGTTCGAGGCTTTTGAGGACAAGCAGCAAGCGGTCGCGTTTGTCGATGAGTTCATCGATGGCCTCAAAGCGTTTATCGTTTAGGATGTAGAGGGTGAAGTTGAAAAAATCGTTCAGTTCGACGCCAAAATCATTGAATTCCTTAACCTGTGCCGGGTTGAACGATTTATGCATGTTGTCGAAATGGGTGTATACCGGGTCAACGACAAAGTGGATCGAGTGGGCCATTTCGCGCAGGTAATCGACCACCTGCACGTAAAAGTGGCCGGTTTCGAGCTGATCCTGCTGCAATTTGTTGATGGTTTTAAAAACATTGTCTTTGAGTTTCTTGGCTTTCTCGTTGAATTCTTTTTCTTCTTTGAGCGCGCTTTTCAACTGTTGGCGGTCGTTGTTGAAAAAACCTTCAAAGCACAGGAAATAGGCTTTCGAAGTGGAAATGATCGCCCGGACCGTGTTTTTGTTGCATTTTTCGAGCACTTTCTTTGCATTCGTGTTCACTTCGTACACCTCTTCTTCTTCGGCGGGGAGCGCTTTGTTTTTCTTGCGGAACAGGATCTGGGTGCGAACAATGACCAGGATGGCGACCACAATCAGCGCCAGAATGGCAAAAATGCCGCCCCATAAAATGATTTTGGCCATGATAAAGGATACGGTAAACGCGATAATGGCCGTCAGGAACCATCCGCCAATCACGGCAAAAACACCGGAAATACGGTATACGGCCGACTCTCTTCCCCAGGCATTGTCGGCCAGGGAAGTGCCCATGGCCACCATGAAGGTTACGTAGGTTGTGGAAAGGGGAAGTTTGAGTGAGGTGCCGATCGAGATCAGGATACTGGCCACGATCAGGTTGGATGCAGCCCTGAGCTTGTCGAATGCGGGCCGTTCGGCCGGGGGGATGGCAATGTTCGGGGGCGCAGGGATAAACTGGCGGGCAATTACCCGGGAAACAAGCGGAGGCGTGACCCGGTCGACGAGCTGGCTCAGCCTTACGGAAACAGACACCACAAAGCGCGACATGGCCGAGGAACCGAAGCGTTCGTAGCCTTCGTTTTGCCGCGATAAATCGACCGAGGTTTTCACTACCGACATCGCCTTTCGGGAAAAAATAAGGGTTCCTACCATGACAAAACCGGCAATCAGCAACATGTACGTAGGTGTTTGCACTTTTCCCTTCAGCAATTCCATGCCCAATTCGTCGGGGGGCATACCCGAAGCGCTCCAGGCTTTGAACGAGGCAAATCCGGCCAGGGGAACCCCGATGAAATTCACCAGGTCGTTTCCGGCAAAGGCCATGGCCAGGGCAAAAGTCCCCACCAGAACGATCACTTTAAGTACATCGATCTTGAAAAGCCAGCGCAGTAATTGGAGCAGCAAACTCCAGAATATAAAACTGTACAGAATGATCATGGCCATGTTCGCCTTCATCCAGTCGGCCGCTTCGGGCGTGATAAACGAGGCGCCCTTTGCTCCTTTGATGATCATGAAGTATGTGATCCCGGCAATGGCCAGACCTCCGTACATCGATCCGAAAAACTTCAGCCGCTTCTCGTAACGAAACGAAAAAAGCATGCGGGTGAGCCAGTGGATGAAGGCACCTACGGTAAAGGCAATTGCTACCGAAACCAGTATACCGGTAATGATGAGCAAGGCTTTCTCCGAATTAATGTATTTCCCGAGCATGCTCGTTGCCTCTCCGGCCAATTTCATTTTCATAAGCGAAACAGAAACGGCCGCCCCCAGTAGCTCAAAAACAATCGAAACCGTTGTGGATGTGGGAAAACCGAAGGTGTTGAAAAGATCCAGCAGGATCACATCGGTGATCATTACGGCCAGAAAAATGATCATGACTTCGGAAAAAACAAAGGATTCGGGATTGAATATACCCTGGCGGGCGACCTCCATCATGCCGCTCGAAAAGGTGGAACCCACGAGAACGCCCAAGCCGGCAACCGAAAAAATCATCCACTTGGGAGCCGATTTCGAGCCGATGGCAGAGTTCAGGAAATTAACCGCATCGTTGGCAACACCAACAATTAAATCGGAAATGGCCAGGGCAAACAGCACCACAACCATCAACAAATAGATCTCACTCATGTATGTTCATTTAATAGTCGGATTGCCCGATTTCTTTCTTATCAAAAGAAGCGGCAAAACTAGCCGTAATATAAGCGAATAACATTTTCCGTTTCTTAAGTTAATGTTAAGGAAAAGTAAAATTCTGCATACACATGCATCTGCACGGTTTTCTTCCTATTTTTGCCGGAACGGAAAAGAACATTAACTTCGTTACGATGAAAAGTTTACGTCCCCGGTTTCTTTCTTTCTGGATATCGGTCTTTCTGTCGGGCCTGGTAACGCTGCTTGTGTTTTTACTCCGGTCGTTCGACGGGGAATCCATTCTGCATTATGTGTTTTTTTACCTTATCGTCTTTCTTTTGATTTACACGGTAATCCGGTTGTTGATTGGTACATACATCGAGAAAAGGCTGAAACCCATTTTCAAAATCATCCGCGATGTCCCGGTCGAAGAAGTCAAGAAATCGAAGCAGACCTTTCGTCAGGGGGCCATCGACCTGGATGTAAACGACGAAGTAAGCCGCTGGGCAACGGGGAAACAGGAAGAGATCAAACGGCTGAAAGAACTGGAGCGCTACCGGAAGGACTTTGTGGGGAACGTTTCCCATGAATTGAAAACGCCCATTTTCAACATCCAGGGCTATATTCTGACCTTGCTCGACGGCGGGATCGACGACCCCCGGATCAACCAGCTCTACTTGCAGCGAACGGTAAAAAGCATCGACCGAATGATTTCGATAGTGGAAGACCTCGAATCGATCAACAAACTCGAATCGGGCGAACTGAAGCTGCACCGGGAGAAATTCAACATAGTGCGGCTGGTCGACGATGTTTTTGAAATTGAACACCTGCTGGCCCAGGAACGGAAAATTACCCTGGAATTCAGCACCCGTACCGACCGGCCCGTATGGGTTCTGGCCGATAAGAAACGGATCATGGAGGTGATGACCAACCTGGTGGTCAACGCCATCAAATACGGGAAAAAAGGAGGCCACGTCCGAGTAGGGTTTTTCGATATCGACGACCACATCCTGGTTGAGGTGAAGGACAACGGGATCGGCATTGAAAAAGACCAGCTCCCCCGGATCTTTGAACGCTTCTACCGTGCCGACAAGCACCGTTCGCGGGAGCAGGGGGGAACGGGCCTCGGCCTGGCCATTGTGAAGCACATCATCGAGGCGCACGAACAAACCATCAACGTGAAAAGCCAACCCGATGCGGGTACCACCTTTACCTTCACCCTGCAAAAAGCGCTTTGAGAAAAAACGTATACAAAGTTTAATGGATAATTGAATCATTTCTGTTTCAATAAGCTTATTTTTGTATGCATCCAAAACACACGGACACTATGAGCGACGAAAAAAAAATACTCCTGGTCGACGACGAAATTGACATCCTCGAATTCGTCAGTTACAACCTCGAACGGGAAGGGTACATAGTATTTACTGCCCAAAATGGAAA
>DAIMEA010000293.1:0-5546 GCA_036725585.1 Prolixibacteraceae bacterium
CCACTGGGGCAAGGACCGACTCGACACCGAGTATCCCCGTTCGTCGTTCCAGTTGATTTATGAATTTGCCTGGAACGAACTTCAGGGACCCGAAGGTGAGTATGCAAGTTTGTTTTTCCGGAAACAGACAAACAGCCGTACCTTTCCGTATATCGAGATCCCAAAGTATCATCCGCAATTTAAGGGGCAGGAGCGATGGATTACCTTCACCGACAAGCTGATGCCTCTGTTTTCCTACGATTATTTTGAGGACTTCTTTGGCGCTCTCGACGGTTCCGATTATTTGTTTATGTACCGGAACAGTCAGTGGGGCGGCAACATCAACTGGCACAATGCCATGGTTACCGATGCCGAAGTCCGTACCTCAAGCGGTTTTATTTATTACGTCGACCAGGTGGTGCCCCCAACCCCCAACCTGGAAGAATACATGATGAAAAACCAGGATAAATACGGGGTGTACTACGATCTGGCCCAACGCTTTGCTAATTATACCACAGCCGGGTTCGACGAACAGAAAAGGCAATTGTATTACAAGGGATATGATCTCGACAATGGTTTCAATTTTGCCGACGAACAGGGGCCCAGTCCTTCGGGCGATCCCAATAATCCCACCCGCATGAAGGACCTCTTTACCTTGTTTGTTCCGAACAATGCGGTGATGCAAAAATACCTCGACGAACGGGTGCTGAAACACTATCCTTCGTTGGATAGCGTACCCGAGGTTTTGTTGCGGAACATTGTGAAAGTGCACATCGGGCGTTCCCTGGCGTTGATATCCAAATCATCCCAAAACTATTTCAACTCCTTTGGCGACCCAATGGAACTCCGTCCCGACATGATTACCGATGCCTATATGTGCAGCAACGGTTTGTTGTACGAAATGAACGTGGTGCTCGAACCGAACTTGTTTTCCTGTGTGCCGGGCTTTTTGTACTTCGACGGTCAATATTCCACCTTTTTGAACGCTTTGAATTTCAGTAATCTGATTGGTGAACTTACCGATCCCAACATCCCGGTAACGCTTTTTGCTCCCACCAACGACCAAATGGAAGAATACGGGATACGTTACGTCGAGGCAAGCGACCTCATTCAGAAACGGGGAACCGACGGACTTTGGGAACAAATGCAGGCCGACGAACTTCAGGTCTTCATCCGCGACCATATATATAATGGTGTCATTACCGACCTAAGCGGAGAAGGTTTCCTGGAAATGAGTTCCAAGAATTTTGTTTATTACAACAACAATACGCTCGCATCGGGCGAAAACGAACTTTTGGATGAGCATACTACGGTTGCCCAGGTAGAACCCAACGAGCGAAACGGTATGTTATACCTGGTCGATAAGCCCATTAAATCGAAATGGGAAATGGGACAGGAGTTGATGACCAATCCCGAATTGTCGGAGTTTTCCGCTCTGCTTGTCGAAACGGGCTTGCTCGATCCTAATTATGTCGACCAGGTAACCAAAGATACCATCCCCAATGTGAGGTTTTTGAGCGAAGCCGATTACTGGACCGCCTTCATCCCGGATAACGATGCCGTTTCCACTGCACGGAACGGAGGTTTAATCCCTGCGTGGGATCCCGAAAATCCCGATCCCTTGAAACAGTTCCTGCAGTATCATTTCGTGCGAAAAGCAAGCATTTTCGACGACGGTGTTCTTTCGGGGGCTTTCCAATCCAACCGGATCGACGAAATTACGCCCCTGGGCATTGTCTATTCCAAGCTCGACATTGCCAACAGCAGGCATCAACTGGTCATCACCGACCATTCGGGACAGGTGGTGAATGTGCCCCATAACACGGCAAACCAGTTGGTTTCGAAAGGGGTGGTCCACACAATTCCTTCCGTGTTCATCTATTAATCAGAAACCTTGCAATCTAATACAATCATTATGAAACAAATCATTCTTCTGACAGGGTTGCTTGCAGGAATTTTCCTGTCGAACGCTGTTCATGCCCAGCAGTCGGTTATCATCAGCGGGCGTGTGACAGATAAGGTAACCCAGGAAGACCTGGCGTTTGTCAACATTGTGGAAATGGATAAAAATGGCAGGTTTGTATCCGGAACGGTGACCGATGTGAACGGGAACTATGTCCTGAAAATAAGGGACAATAAAAATACGGTTCAGGTCTCGTTTATCGGATACGAGAAATACACCTTTACCCTGGGTAAGGAAACTCAATACGATATCGCCCTCGAACCCGCAAGTACCAGCCTCGGAGAAATAACCGTGGAAGCCGAGCGGGTGGCCAACGACGGGTATACCAAGGTGCGCGACCGGGCTACGGCCGTTACCAGTATGGAATTCAAAGAGATGAAGGCTGAGATGTCGACCACTGTTGAGGAAATGCTCCAGGGCCGCCTCGGGAACGTCGATATCACATCCGTTTCGGGTGACCCGGGCGCCGGTTTGAACATACGCATCCGCGGTACCTCCACCCTGAATGCCCGGAATAACCCGCTGATCGTCATCAACGGTATTCCCTACGATGCCGAATTCGATGAAACCTTCGACATTGCCTCTGCCGACGTGGAGAAATTCGGAAACCTGATCGATGTGTCCCCCGAGGATATTGAATCCATCGAAGTGCTCAAAGATGCTGCTTCAACCGCTGCCTGGGGATCGAAAGCCTCAAACGGGGTGCTCATGATCCGGACCAAACGGGGGATCAAATCGAAACCCATTTTTGAATATACCGTGAAAGGGACCGTCGGGTGGGAACCCGATCCGATTCCGATGCTCGACGGCGCAGGCTATGCCCGCCTGATTACCGAAGCCCACTTCAACGACAGCCGGAACGAATTTTACAGCGAGGAAATCGCATTCGATCCCGAATGGGAAGAGTATTATAATTATGCTCAAAATACCGACTGGGTAAAGGAAATTACCCGGACGGCCATGACCATGCAGCACGACTTCTCGGTGCGGGGCGGTGGGGAAAAAACCCGCTACAACATGTCGGTCGGCTTCTTCGATGAGGAAGGGACCACCATAGGCAACCGCCTCCAAAAACTGAACCTGCGCAGTTCGCTCGACTATACCCTGTCGACCAAACTCCAGTTTCGTACCGACATCATGTATACCCGCTACGACCAGGATGCCACCTACGATGTGGAAGACCCTGAATTTAGTAAAGATGGTAAAAAATTGTTGCGCACAATCGCGTATAAGCGAATGCCCAATTTGTCGATCTATGACCGGGATACGAACAACGTATTCACCGGTGAATACTTCACTCCGCCCTCTACCTTACAGGGAACCGCCCGCGATATGTATAACCCGGTGGCCTTTGCCAACCTGGGCGAACACAAACGGATAAAGGACAATGCCCGGGCTCTTTTCAGCATTCGCTACAACATTACCAAGGGGCTGATCCTGAACTCGACAGTGACCCTGGATATTTTCGACATGAAAGTCGACAAGTTCCTGCCTTTCAAAGCCATCGGTTATAACTATGGCGACGACATTACCAACCGGGCAGTGAACGAATTTTCGAAAAAAAGTTCCATTTATACCTTCAACCAGTTGATTTATACCCCCGATTTGGGCAAAGATCACGATCTGAGCCTGATGACCCAGTTCGACACCGAAGAAACGGTGAACCGGTGGTATAAAGCAGAAACCAGCCAGAGCGCCTCGCCCAGCCTGAACCAGCCCGTGGGCGACAAACACCTGGTATGGTTCGGATCGAGTTACACCCAGTATCGTTCGATGGGGCTTTTTGCCACAGCATCGTACAAACTGAAGGATAAATACATCATGATGCTGGGCGCCAAATACGAAGGTAATTCCAAATTCAGCCCCGAAAGCCGGTGGGGTCTTTTCCCGACGGTTTCGGCTGCCTGGAGAATCTCCGAAGAACCCTTCCTGAAGTTTGTCGATTTCATCGACGACCTGAAGATCCGGGGTAGCTGGGGACAGAGCGGAAACTCGCCGCGCGACAACTACTTGTATTTTAATACCTATAAGGCTGGTGCCGATATTTCCTACATCGATATGCAGGGTGTGAAACCCGGCGGCATTGAACTGACGAGCCTGAAATGGGAAACCATCGACCAGTTTAACCTTGGATTCTCTTTCTTTGGCCTCGACAACCGGATGAACATCGAATTCGATGTATACAAGAAAAAAACCCTCGACCTCTATCTCGAGAACTCGGGCATTCCGAACAGTACCGGTTTCGGAAGTATCCACCTGAACGACGGGGAAATGGAGAACCGCGGGATCGAGTTCATGATCGACTACACCGTGATCAAGCAAAAGGATTTTGAATTCAATTTCAACTTCAACATTTCCCGCAACGAGAACATTGTGCTCCGTTTGCCCGAAAACTACAGCCTGGAATATGGTGACATGCTGCAAAACGGTAACTTTAAAATCAACATTGAACCGGGTGAACCCATGGGCGGTTTTTATGGCTATCGTTTCGACGGGGTATATAAGGACGATGCCGATGCCATTGTGCGCGACAAGGAAAAGCAACCCGTCTATAGCGTGAACAGCGAAACCCCGATGCGGATGATCATGGGCGGAACCAGCGGATATGTGTTCGAAGGGGGCGATGCCAAATACAAGGATCTGAACTTCGATGGGAAAATCGACGAACTCGACACTG
Organism: Prolixibacteraceae bacterium; assembly: GCA_036725585.1. Lineage (GTDB taxonomy): Bacteria > Bacteroidota > Bacteroidia > Bacteroidales > Prolixibacteraceae > DAIMEA01. The sequence goes on from DAIMEA010000293.1 coordinate 4,620, forward strand.
AATACCTGGGCGACCTGAATCCCGATTTCATGGGAGGCGCCAATTTCCGGCTCAAGTATAAGAGTTTGACATTTAATACCTTCTTTTATTTCAAGGTCGGTCAGGAAATCATCAACCAAACCCGGATCGATACCGAGAAGATGTACAACTACGACAACCAGAGCAAAGCAACCAACTGGCGCTGGCGCCGTCCGGGCGACGAAACGATTATGCCCCGGGCCTTATATAACAAAGGCTATAACTGGCTGGGCTCCGACCGTTTCGTGGAAGACGGTTCGTACCTGCGCTTAAAAACCATGTCGCTGAGCTATACTTTTGGGAAAAATGTCTGCAATGCGTTGAAAGTAAAAGATATGAGGATATATATGACGGCCTATAACCTGTATACCTGGACCATGTACTCGGGACAGGACCCGGATGTAGCGCCGCCATCGAGACCCGATCGGCTTCCCAAGGACAACAGCCGTACTCCGCCCAGTCAGCGGGTAATGCTCGGATTAAACGTCACGTTCTAACCTTATAAAATGGAATACAATGAAACGAAATAATAAAATAGTCAATATATTCCCGGTTTTTCTGCTGCTGGCATTGCTGTTGCCGGCCTGCAACGACTATCTGACCGTTGAACCCGAAAACGACCTCATCAAGGAAAAGTTCTGGACCAAAAGCGAAGATGTTGAAGGGGCTCTGGCAGCCACCTACGATGCCTTCCGCAATGCGGCACTCGAATCGTTTATCTGGGGTGAACTCAGGGCCGATATCTGCAAATTCGGTTCCCTGTTTGAGGATTACAACCGGATTGCCGGTAGCGACATCAGTCCTTCGAACGGAAAAATCAGCTGGTCGAAGTACTACGAAGCCATTAACCTGGCCAACACCCTGATGTATTACAATAAAGGAGTGGCCAAAGTGGATGAGTCGTTCACC
>DAIMEA010000294.1:0-5542 GCA_036725585.1 Prolixibacteraceae bacterium
ACAACTGGCCGTATATTTTTATTCCAAATCTAGCGTTATCAATATATTTTCTTTGACCTTATCAATCAGTGTTGAAGGTAAGTCACCAATCTTTTTAATCAGTCGTGTATTATCAATCGCCCGGATTTGGTCTATCATTATATCACAGTTTTCGTTTAAATTGGCCATACCCTTTTTTAAATGTACTCTTAAAATATCTGCGTCTTTTTCGACTTTAGTAGTAATCGGGCAGATAATCGTTGAAGGATGGGGTATTTTATTTAACAAATTTGTCTGCAAAACCAATACAGGTCTTGTTTTACCAGGCTCAGTACCTATTTGTGGATTTAAATCGGCAATCCAGATTTCGTATTGTTTAATCGACATAATCAATCCTTTCGAAATCCTTTAAAATCTTGATAGAATCATTTTTGACCAAATCAGAATCGCTTCTAAGTCGTTTTTCTAATATTTGTCTACGCTGAAGCTTATTATAATACTCTAAAGCTTCGTTGATATATCGGTTTCTGGGTATCTTAATCCGAGAAAGAATATTTTCCGTCTCGTCAAAAATCGAATCATCTATTTTTAATGATACAGTTTTCATATTAAATCATTTCATACCACAAAAGTATATTATTTTAGTATATTAATCAAGTATATTTTGCTCGAAATTATCTTGTTTTTGCATGCGATCTGAACGGTTGCGTGAATGAAATCGCTGGGGATTCCGGGCATCGTTCCTATCCGCCGACACAAACCCTGATAGGGGCGGAACGACTGATTTAACCACTTAACCCCCATTTATGTAAACGATTCATTATTGCATATGCTTGATTTAACGTTGCAACAGGACGCGGATTTACTTCAGCTCAATGATTTTGGAACAATCGTTGGCCTTCAGGGAACGGTACTCGATGCTTAATTTCCCTTTCCCCTCTACAATGAATTCATATTCCACGGTGGAAAAACCGGGAACACGGGTAAATTGCAGTTCGGGCCTGAATTCTTTGTATTCGACCTGGTTGGTGTAGCGGTCGGTTATTTTTCCGCTCGCGATGACCTTCGCTCCGGATGCAAGCACCTGGTCGGGGGAGTGGATTTTCTTTTGCCAGCTTTGCTGGGTCATGGTCGGTAGTCCCTTGGTGTTCCGCAAACGCACCCGTATCTTCCACAGATCCTTGCCGATTTTCTCCTTTTCGAAGATTTCCATTTCGATCAACGGTAGTTGTGTGGCCGAATAAAGGACGGCTGAAGCGTTTCGGTGCACCAAATCGGGCAACATAAAGGGGTGGGGCAGACGGGAGCTCATTTTGGTCCAGCCGCCGATTTCGATTTCGCCATAAACCGGGTGTTGAAAAGGTTTCCATTCTTTGAATAATTCTCCCATGGCGAGCCGGTCGTTGAATTTCAGGCGCTCCAGGTCCTGCTGGCTTTCGTCGTCGGGGGCTTTGCCGGTTTTGTTATAGGCTTCGTTTTCAACCTGGAACAACTCGCCCACGAAGGTGTAGGCGCCCATGACGTTGTAGGTGAATTCCCCAAAATCGCCGTAGGTGTCGTACAAATCGTAGGAAGGCATGTATTTGTAACCCGGGACTATTTTTTCGGCATTCAATCCCAACAGATCATACGTTTCGATATCCTGCCGGGGAACTTCGGCTTCTTTGGTGCTGGGGCTTCTCAAAAACATTCCCCCGTTGTTGTGGAAGGCCCATACCATGAGGATGTTCGTTCGCTCTTCGATGTACGCGCCAACGGCTTTCAGCCCGATGCCAGAAAAGGGATATTCACCGGCCCCGCGCTGGATGAATTCGGGTTTCCAGTTATAGGGCCAGTTCCGGTTGGGGTCGAGATAGCCCTCGTTGTCTTCGTTAAACCGGCCGTCGTTGTCGTTGTCGATGCCTTCGTAGCCCAGCAGGGTCCATTCGCCTTTTTCTTCCGGTTTGATGGGTACCATCAGTCGCTTGTCGGTAGCATCTGTTTTGTAGCTTCCGTCGGGATCTTTGATACGCATCTGGCATATGTTGCCGTCGCCGTCGAGATCGTCGTACCCGTCTTCATCAAAGAGCCCGTCGTTGTCGTCGTCCTGTGGGCGCCGGATGCTCCGGTTGGTGCTGGGGGTGTTGGCATCGTTGAAGAAGTGCCAGCGCCCGTCGACATTGACCACCGGCAGGATATAGAAAGCACAACGATCGATCAACGGGGTGATTTTATCATTTTTTCCGTACCGGCCGAGAAGATAATCGGCCAGGTAAAGGCACACCTCGCCGGCCTGGATCTCGTTGCCGTGGATGTTGCCATCGACATAAATCCCGGGCTTTTCCCGTTCGGGCCCGGTTTTCTCGTTGCAAATGGTCAGGGCCATGATATCGCGGCCCTCGTCGCTTTTCCCCACCCGGTCAAGGCGGGTCAGATTGGGGTAGGTTTCGTGCAACAGGCGAAGCGCTTCATTTACTTCTTCGTAGCTGTAATACCGGTCGAAACGGAGTGGCAGAATAACCGGATTCGTGCCGTAGGACACTAATGTGCCGAAGGCAAGAAGGGCAATGCTTATAATCAGGTTTCGTTTCATTGCAGATTGATTTTAAGGGTGGGTTGGGTTACGCGGGCATTTTTTGCTTCGAGATGCAAGGTCAGTTCGCCGTCCTTTTCTTTCTTCAGCAGAAAGAGAAATTTTTTGCTTTGCCCGGCGCCCAGGCTGCCTGCCGGCGTTCGGGCCTTACCCGAAAGAAACGTTACAGGCCCATCGATTGTGAACACCACGGGCGATGGCTTTTGGTTGCGTTCGCCCATAAACGTGGGACAGGGAAGCTGTCCCCGGTTGGTGATATACACCTCGAGTTTGATGATTTCGTCGCTTTCACGGCTGAGTGTATAATCGGCAGTAAGCGAGGGGATTTTTCGGGACAGCTCCGCGCAGAAAGGCAACACCTGCTCAAAGCGGGCATTCAGCGAATCGTCATTTATTGCCGTTATCGAAAAGGGAACAATGCCCCCAACTTCGATGGCCCCCAGTTTGGGGTGATCGATTTTCTGCCAGTCGGCAAAGACCTCCAATCCCAGGCTGTCGGCATAGCTCAGAAAGCGTTGGGTTTCGCTTGTTGGTTTTTCGTCCTTATTCCCTTTCGATTCTTTTCCTTTTGGAGAAACTTTGGGCAAGGGCCATGGGTGGACACAGAAAACGGGTAGGCCGTATTCGAAATAGGCAAACTGTTCGAAACCTCCATCGGACCAGTCGGGAAGTTTCTCAGCATCGGCCGGGATGTTTTTTTCAGTCAGCATCTTTTTGAACGATTCCGAAATTTCCCGGTACAAACGAGCATCTTCCGGTTGGATCGAAGTAGGGGGGGTGCTGTTTAAGAGCATCCTGTAGATCCGTTTGCCCGTTTCCTTGTCGTCCACATTGGCTTCAATTTCTTGTTTTAATTCCTCGGGTGAATAGGTTTTGGAGCCATCGATGCCCAATCGTTCGGCGTAATAGCCGGGAACCTTGATGGGTTTGGCATTGCCCGATTTTGGATCGTCGGCGGGCGGAAAAAGCAGGTTGTCGCTTGCCCCGATGACCAGGGTCATGGCGATTTCGGGATGTTCGGAAAAAAACTTCATCAGGGCCAGACTTTCCTGTTCGGAGCCATTCCATTTGCCGTTTTCGGGGACAAAGGAATGATATTGGTAGCTGAAGTTCCGGTTGATGTTCACTCCGCCCGGGCCGTCTTCGTTAAACTGTCCGTCGTTGTCGTCGTCGGTTCCTTCGGTATAGAGGCGGTATATTCCCTGTTCCCCTTTTTCGGGAAGGGCTTTTCGAACGATTCGTCCGTCGCTTGTATCTTTCACATATTCGCCCAGGGGGTGCTTCAAAAGCATCTGCGTGATCAGCCCGTCGCCGTTCAAATCGTTGGGGCCATCTTCGTTTGTCCGATCGTCGTTGTCGTTATTCACCGGAGATGCATTCCCTGAATTTTCCCAACGGGGTGAAGCGAAATAACGTTTCCGCGCATCGGGATTGCCGCAGGGGAGGATGTACCAGTTGATATCGGGAAACGAATCCATCCGGTTGATCAGGTAATCGGCCAGCCAAAGGGCTCCCTGTGTGGCCTGAACCTGGGTGCCTTCCATGTTGGCCGCAACAAAAACAGCAGGTCGGCCGGGTTTTGGATCTCCGATTTTGAGCAGGTAAAGAGGGTTTCCCCCGGGTGTGATGGTGAGTGTTTCGAGCGAAACATGCCCACGTGCAGCTTGTGCCCTCAAAATGCTTTCCATATCATCCGGATTTTTCCCGCTTTGGGAGAAGCCGGGTTGGTGCAAAAGCAAAACAAAGACACAGACAAGCAGAAAGAATCTGCGGCAGGATGCAGTTGTATTCACTGGGTAACGATTAGTATGTTTGTAATTATGTATAATCAATGTTCTTAAGAATCAAATAAATAGTTACAATAACTGCTCATTTTTATTACTTATGTTTGTCTTTCGTCCAGCGTATCATCCCGAGTTCCCCCCCCCAAAAAAAAATGGACTAAATGCAGTAATGACCGTTGTTAATGGGTGTCATTCCGCGGGAAGCGAATCGTCGAGGAATCCCTTTTATCAGCAGGCAATCCCATATTTATCCCGGACACGAATCACATTGCATGTAAAAATAATAATTATTCGAAAAAAAAAGAGGATACCCTGGGGCATCCTCTTTCCGGAAATACAAAATATTTTTAACCAAAAACGTTCGCAATCTGTGTGGTTGAATATTTTCCTTCGTCGAGTTTTTTCCGAACTTCGGTAAACGCTTTAATGGTGTATTCTGCATCTTCGAGGCTGTGTGCGGCTGTCGGGATCAGGCGCAGCAGTATTTCACCCTTTGGGATAACCGGATAGATCACCATGGAGCAGAAAATGTTGTAGTTTTCGCGCAGGTCCATCACCACATTGGTGGCTTCGGCCACTCCGCCTTTCATGTACACCGGTGTAACCGGCGAGTTACACTGGCCCAGGTCGAAGCCTTTTTCGCGCAATCCGTTTTGGAGGTAGTGCACTACATTCCAGAGTTTTTCACGGAGTTCGGCGCAGTTTTTCAACAATTCGAGCCGTTTCAGTCCCCCAATGACCATGGGCATGGGCAACGATTTGGCAAAAGTCTGCGAACGCATATTGTATTGCAGAAAGTCGATAACGTCTTCCTCGCCGGCAATGAAAGCGCCAATTCCGGCCATTGCTTTGGCAAAGGTGGAAAAATACAGATCGATGGAATCCTGAATGCCGAAATGTTCCCCGGTACCGGCTCCGGTGGGGCCCATGGTTCCAAATCCGTGGGCATCGTCGACCAGCATGCGGAAACGGAATTTCTTTTTCAGGGCGACAATTTCATCGAGTTTTCCCAGGTCGCCAACCATTCCGAATACCCCTTCGGTAATCAGCAGGATGCCTCCACCGGTTTCTTCGGCCAGACGGGTGGCGAATCCAAGCATCTTTTCACACTTTTCCAGGTCGTTATGGCGGAATACGTAACTTTTTCCTCCCTTGGCCTTATGGAGGAAAATGCCGTCCATGATGCAGGCATGGCATTCCGAATCGT
>DAIMEA010000295.1:0-5541 GCA_036725585.1 Prolixibacteraceae bacterium
GCTTTTGGATTTGCCAGCATTCCGCTTTGTTCCACCTGTGCCTTTACCGCATCGAAAGCAGTTCCTGTGGGAATCAGGAGCACCGTATCCTTTACCACGTTCGGTTTGAACACAAAGCCGAACAATTCCCAGGCCCTGAAGCCTGCAATAATGAGCAAAAGGGCAAAAACGATCATCGAGTAACGGGCCACACGGGGCATCAACGATTTTCGGGTTACAGATCTCATAATGTATTTGTGATTTGGTGCAAAAATAAGGCAAAGCCGCCAAACATTTTTCCCTGCAACCTTGTTTGTGTTGCATGAAACGCAATTTTTCCATCTTGTTGCTGTTCCTGTTCTTTGTGCTTACAGCCGGGGCACAAGAAAATGCTTCTTCTTTTGCTGTAAAAAGCATGAATATCCAAAACACCGGAATGGGAATCCTGGGCGGCTGGGCTCTAGCCAACATGGTTACAGGTGCATACGGTTGGGCTGCCGAAACCGGTTCACAAAAGTACTTCCACCAGATGAATCTTTTTTGGAACACAGTGAACCTGTCGATTGCGGGTATCGCCTTATGGAACAACGCTTCCAGCGATCCCATGTTGCTATTGCCGGCTGCGGCTCTCGAACAACAACTGAAAACCGAAAAGATTTTGCTCATCAACACAGCCCTCGATATCGGATACATCGGGACCGGCTTTCTGTTGCAGCACCTGGGGGCAAAGAACAGTGAGCGCAGCGACCTGCTTCGTGGATATGGCCAGTCGCTTGTTGTTCAAGGGGCGTTCCTTTTCGTGTTCGATCTGAGCATGTACCTGCTGCTTCATAACCATCGGCCGGATGCAGGGTTCAGCCTTTCCTACGCACCCACTCCATTAGGCCTGGGCGTTCGGCTAACCTTTTAATCCGAACGATGCCTCATTTTTTTCAGAAAAATTTCCTCCGTTCGGATGTCCTCTTTTGATTGCTCCTTCGAAACATGTATTTTCACAACCTGAATTAAAATTGATTTACTATGCATCCGATACCCTTAACCGATGATGTTTACTTTCTGGGAATGAACGACCGCCGCACTGCGCTATTCGAAAATTTGTGGCCCCTGCCCTACGGCGTTTCCTACAATGCCGCGTTGATCGTCGATCATAAAGTATGCCTGATCGACACGGTTGAACGGGCCTTTGGAGGCGAATTGCTCAATCGGTTGCTTGCCCTTCTCGGCGATCGACCGGTCGATTATTTGGTGGTAAATCACGTGGAGCCCGATCATTCGGGCTCCATCCGATCTCTGCTTGATCGTTACCCCGGCCTTACCCTGGTTGGGAATAAAAAGACCTTTCCGATGATCGAAAATTTTTACGGTTCTCTACCAAATACCAGAATTATAAGCGATGGCGACACGCTGGAGTTAGGCCGGCACCGACTTGTATTCCAAACGATCCCGATGGTTCATTGGCCCGAGAGCATGGTGAGCTATGAGGTCACGGAACAAATCCTTTTCTCGAACGATGCTTTTGGCTCCTTTGGCGCTCTCGACGGGGGCGTGTTCGACGACGAAGTCGATCCGGCTTTTTGGGAAGGCGAAACCCTGCGCTACTATGCCAACATTGTCGGCAAATACGGTCCACACACCCAGCGGGCCCTTGCTAAACTTAACGGACTGCCACTGCGAATGATCGTCCCCTCACACGGGCGGATATGGCGTAGCCGCATACCGCACATCCTGGAACGTTATCAAAAATGGAGCCGCTACGAAACCGATCCCGGCGTAGTCATCGTGTTTGGCACTATGTACGGACACACCGAAGAAATAGCCGATGCAATTGCAAGGCAGCTGGCGGTACGAGGCATCCAAAATATTCGCATCCATGATGCATCGAAAAGCCATCTTTCCTACATATTGGCCGATCTTTTTCGTTTCCGTGGGCTCATTATCGGAAGTTGCGCCTATAACAACGAGCTGTTTCCAACCATAGAAGCCGTGGTGCGTGAAATCGAACACAAGGGCATCCGCGACCACCTGCTCGGCCTCTTTGGTTCGTACAGCTGGAATGGAGGTGGTGTGAAGAACCTCGAAAAATTTTCTACCGCCATTGGTTGGGAGCAGGTCCATCCCCCGGTTGAAGCAAAAGGGGCACTCAGCAAAGAAAGCCACCGCGATGCAGTCGCTCTGGCCAATGCGATGGCCGACCGGCTGCTTTATAACGAATAAATGAAGACAGAAAGAAATCCGTCCGAATGCATATTCTCCTACAAGGATTTTCGGGCATTTATTTTTTAGTTATCATCAATATCGGACGACCTTTCTTGATAACATTGTATTGTTATCGATAATCGTAATATAATAAATCCCGGTTTTATAATTTTTCATGTTTAACTTGTGTTTCCTGCCCGAAATCTTTTGGGTAAGAATTCTTTGACCACCTGAATCAAACAGGTTTATTGTTGCATTCGGAATAGTGTAGTCAATATTGAGATCGACGTCTCCGGTAACAGGGTTGGGAAACAAGGTAAACGATCCGGCATCTGTTTCATTAAAAAAGCCTGATCCATTTTCAACAACAACAACAACAGATTCGGAAAGTGATTCATTCTCATCGTTATCCTTCGCCTTGGCTGTTATTTCATATTCCCCGGATGGGATATCCCTCCAGGTGAAATTAGCGGTCAAATTTGGTAAAACCTTCGTTACACCCAACAAGGAATTATTTGCATAAAATTCGATGCTATCCACCCATCCTTCGTTATCTTCTGTTTTAACATAAAATGTAATTTTTTCACCTTCTTTATAGGTTTTACCCGAATGCGGACTTACAATCGCAACAAAAGGGAAAGGCGTTTCTGCCACATAACAGGCTCTTCCATTACCTGCTTCACCACCGAAAACTTCTGCATTGCAACCAATGCTCCCGGTAGTTGTGTATTTATAGGTGAAATTCCCATTTGATCCAAATGCAATATCAACAACCTTTGAAGAAGAACATTCTTCACCTTCGTTTGAACAAAATTCATATCCATCGGGCAATCCGGCAATGCGATACCTTACATCAACAAATTGAACGTCGGAAACATATGTATTTCCTTCATTGTCGGATACTTTTGATTTCAGCATATGTGTGCCCTCCGATGCTTTTGGCCAGATCATTTCGTAAGGAGCCTCCCAATCGACACCCAATGAATTTTTGCCTTCAAAAAATTCAACGTTTGTAACGGTTCCATCCGGGTCAGTTGCTTCGGCAGTGACAATGATATCGGCATTTTGATCAATTGTCACAATGTCATCAGGGAAGACAATCGTTGTAGTTGGTTGCCCGGGAACTTTACCTGCGGTACGAAACATCCAGAGTTTGCCCTCAATAGTGCCGTCGGGAGTTATTTGATCAACTTTCCAGAAATAATCGGTTCCTTCCAACAATCCTTCCGGTTTGAATTCCTGAACAGTTACAGTTTCAATAACCGGGGGTGGATTGGTAATTCCGAATGATACAATGTACGAAGTGGCCGTTTCACCTTTTGTCCATTTTAGCGTAGGATTTTCGATAATTGCCCCCTGCCCTGGCATAGGCAGTAATCCCAGGCTGCTGTATTTTTCGGCAGGCCCCGCGCCATCTGCAACAATTATGGGAACATCGGTTGCATCATCTGCGATGAAATCATACAGGTAATAATCGTTTACCCTGAAACTTACCCCTTCATCATCGATATCGTCATTGGAGTAGTTTCCATTGAAAATATTGTTGACCGATTCACAAAAACCATGGTGGATACTGGCAGGATCGAGGATATACATTTGATGGATCGGTCTGCGTGCATGGTCGAAATAATTGGCCTCGGCGTACACCAGGCCCTGTGAATGGAGGCCAATACTGTAAAATCCGTTGTTTTTATAGAAACAATTCAGTACATGCACCTTCCCGTATCCTACCCTGGGGTTACGCTGGTTCGATCCATCCCAAAACATGTGATGGAGAGTTGTATTTAGCGTACCAATATCATCAGGATGATCGGTGCCACTGTTAATCAACATCGTTTTATCATGGTCGTGAAGGCGGGTCCATGACACGGTATGCATATCGGCCTGGTCGGTAATATCAATGGCCCCATCGTCACAGGCCGAAACATCGCAATGGTCGATCCATACATGGTGTGAGCGGCGGGTTGCAATGCCATCCCTCCCATTTTTGATGGTCAAATTACGGATGATGATATTTGATTCGCCGCTGATATTCAACTCCAACCCGATCAATGTGGCATCGGCGCCTGCACCCATGATTGTTTTGTTCGATTTGATATTTACCCTTCCTTCGCCGGTGATTGCTCCTTCAACCATGATAACCAGGGGCTGTGAGCTGCCTGTAAAAGTGATAAGTTCTTCAGCTGTTGTAGCAAGAACTGTTTCCCCGTTTCCCCCTCCGGTGGTTGATTCAAGCCCGTAACCCGGTACAACTGCCCATCCGACAGGAACATCGGTATCGAAGTCCTGAGCTTTTATCGAGGTGCAAAATACCGTGTTAATAGTTAAAATAATACTGAAGAAAAAGAATAATTTCAGAATCATAGCATCAGAATTAGATAAGTCATTTGCTTTCATTTCTAGTTAATAATTATTTTTCTGACCTGTTTATGTGTATCGGAATCGATCGTTACAAAATAAACTCCGCTTTTAATACCACGCAGGTTTAACTGGTTTTTTGCACCAGTTGATTTTTGTTCGATACATAGTTTTCCGTTAATATCATGTAGTTGAATAGTTGCTTTAGCCGGGCAATCGTCGATGTAAAGTACAAATTCCTTTTTAACAGGGTTGGGATAAATTATCAGCGAACCCGTTTTTTGATCGACAACTGCTGAGCCTCCGGTAACTTTCAACGTAATTGGCTCTGAAAAACAGGTATTTTCATCATCGTCGGTTGCTTTTGCAACAATTGAATAATCGCCGGCAGGTACGTCCTTCCAGGTAAAACTTGCAACCGCGTTAACATCAACTTTTGAAATGCCAATCAATTCATCATTGCTGTAAAACGCAACACTATCAATGGTTCCATCGTTATCGACAGCTTTTGCATAAATTGCAATTTTGGCCGGTGCTTCAAATTCTTTTCCTGATGCAGGGTAAGCAATTTCGACATAGGGCGTTGGGGCTTCCTGAATATAACAGGCTTTGGGCACATCGGGCGCAGGATCGCCAAATACCTCAATACTGCAATCGATGGTTCCGGTTACATTATAGATGTAATTGAATTTTCCTTCGGCGCCAAAAGCAATATTAACAAGTTTATTGGTTACACATTCATCGTTTTCGGTTGCACTGAATTCAAACCCATCGGGACCACCGTATACGATGATTTTGATTTCTTCCGAATAGATCACATTATTATCATTATCCGTTGCCCTGGCTTGCAAGGTGTACGAACCGGCTTCAACGTCGTACCATTCAACTTCGTATGGAGGTTCATTATCTGCGCCCAAAAGGATTTCGCCCTGAAACAATTCCACTTTTGTGATGGTTCCGTCTTCATCCCAGGCTTCAATATCGAACGGAATATTGGCTGGTATACGG
>DAIMEA010000296.1:0-5532 GCA_036725585.1 Prolixibacteraceae bacterium
AGCGTTGTTGCATGATGAGCCCCTCCTCCGGATCGGGAATGCTCGAACGTAGTTTGATGCCGTTCATTTCGAATTCGAAATCGTTCAGTTGATCGAGCGAAAAATGGATCCCCTTCTGTTTTCGGAGAAAATCGATGCAATGGTTGGTCGCAATTTTAAACAGCCAGGTACTAAAAGCATATTCCGACGAGTAAAAGCGAAGGTTGGCAAAGGCTTTTCCAAAGGCTTCGAGGGTCAGGTCTTCTGCATCGCTTTTGTTCCGGACCATTTTCAGCAGCATAAAATATACCGGATCCTTATACCGGACCATCAGCCGGGCAAAAGCGGTTTCGTCGCCTTCGAGCGCACGGGCAACCAGCAAATGATCGTCTTTTGCCTTTTCCGAAAGCTTTTTTCCGGGTCTCATCGGGTAATCGTCGTTTGTGTTTTGAAGTGGTGTTAAAGTACGAATTTTTTTTTTACATAATTCATTTTGTCGTTCATTTTATCCTCTTTGCTGTTTCTTTAAAAAAGAGCATGAAAAGCATGGGAAGACGGGGAGACAAAAGGCCGGATGAAGTATGTGGGTGAAATTTTTCTATTTTTGTTTCGTTTTCACAACATGGACTTTCAACTGGAACATACATCAGAAGGATCGAAGGCCCGTGCCGGAACAATTACAACCGCGCACGGCGCTATTCAGACGCCCGTGTTTATGCCGGTGGGAACAGCCGGTTCGGTGAAAGGGGTCCATGTAAAGGAATTGGAAGACGACATCCGGGCCCAGATCATCCTGGGAAACACCTATCATTTATACCTCCGGCCCGGAATGCCGGTAATTGAAGAAGCAGGCGGGCTCCACCGGTTTAATGGCTGGAACCACCCAATCCTTACCGACAGTGGCGGATATCAGGTCTTTTCCCTGGGCGATATCCGGAAACTGAGCGAGGAGGGCGTAAAATTTCAGTCGCACATCGACGGATCGTACCACCTGTTCAGTCCCGAAGCATCGATCGATATCCAGCGTTCGATCGGGGCCGACATCATTATGGCCTTCGATGAATGCACCCCGGGCGATGCCGACTATGCCTACGCGAAAAAGTCGCTGGAACTGACCCGTCGGTGGCTCGAACGCTGCGTGGCCCGTTTCGAAAGCACACAGCCCCGGTATGGATACACACAATCGCTTCTGCCCATTGTACAGGGCTGTGTATATCCCGACCTGCGGAAGCAGGCCGCCCGGGAGGTGCAGCAATACAACAGCGACGGATACGCCATTGGTGGACTGGCCGTGGGCGAAGAAGAAAAAGTGATGTACGAAATGGTTGACGTGGTGAACGACATACTACCGGAGGACAAGCCCCGTTATTTAATGGGTGTCGGGACGCCGGTGAACATCCTGGAGGCCATCGACCGGGGAGTGGACCTGTTCGACTGCGTGATGCCAACCCGGAATGGCCGGAACGGGATGCTCTTTACCCGAAAGGGGATCATCAACATCCGGAACCGGAAATGGGCCAGCGATTTCACCCCGGTCGACCCCGATGGCACATCGTATGTCGACCATGCATACAGCCGGGCTTATTTGCGTCACCTGGTCATTTCGAAAGAAATGCTGGGCGCACAGATTGCCAGCATCCACAACCTGGCCTTTTATCTCTGGCTGACGCGGGAAGCCCGTACACAGATCCGGAACAACAATTTCCGAAGCTGGAAAGAAGAAATGGTGAAACAACTTGCACAGAGGCTCTGAATGTAAATATTTTGTCGATGAACCTACGTCTTTTTAAAAAATTTGATCGTTATATCATCCGGAAATTTCTCGGAACTTTCTTCTTTGCCATTGCCCTGATTATCGGAATCAGCATTGTGTTCGATATTAGCGAAAAAATCGACGATTTCATCGAAAACGAAGCACCGCTGCGTGCCATTATTTTCGATTATTACCTGAATTTTATCCCCTACTTTGCCAACCTGTTCAGCGGCCTTTTCATCTTCATTGCCGTCATCTTTTTTACCTCGAAAATGGCCTTTAATTCCGAGATCATAGCCCTGATGAGCAGCGGGGTCAGTTTTCGGCGACTCTTACACCCCTACCTCTTTTCTGCTCTATTGATCGGCGGTTTTTCCTATGTGCTGGGCAATTTTATCATTCCCCCGTCGAACATGAAGCGCATCGAATTTCAGTACAATTATGTCAAAAAGCGCCCGAGCAACCGCGATAAGGACATCCACCGGCAGATCGAACCCAATGTGTACATTTATATGGAGCGTTTTGATTCGAACAACGATTATGGCCGGAAATTCTCGATCGAACGTTTCGAGAACGACAAACTGGTGTCGAAACTGACCGCCGATTTCATCCGTTGGGACCGTGAACGAAAAATATGGACCATCACCAATTACATGATCCGGGATATTTACGACGACCGAGAGGAAATCACTACCGGATCGAAGATTGACACCACCCTGGCCCTCTATCCCGAGGAGTTCAAAACCAAAAAGGAAGACGTGGAAATCATGGACTATTTTGAACTGATCGATTACATCGAGCAACAAAAATTACGGGGAGTGAGTTCTATTGAGCAATATGAGGTAGAGCGACACCGCAGGGCCGCTGTCCCGTTTTCCTCCTTTATCCTCACCATCATCGGCGCTTCGCTGGCTTCGCGCAAAATCAGGGGAGGAATCGGGCTTCATCTGGGCATCGGGCTTGCCCTGAGTTTTACCTACCTGATGTTCATGCAGGTAACCAAAATATTTGCCCTGAGCGGAAGCGTTTCCCCACTCTTCTCGATGTGGATTCCCAACATTGTGTACGGTGTTATTGCCTTTTTTCTGTATCGTTGGGCATCCCGATAAATATGTTTTACAACACATTTTTTTATCATCCTGAATTTTAATTAATTAATTTTTTTGAGGGTTGTTTTTTGCGTCCTCAACAACGAAAATGGCTTCATTTTGCGGGTTGATCTGTAAAGTTTATAATTTTGACCCCGCAAATTATTTCCGATACGAACGGATTTCTTTCTTGAAAAACAGGTTTAATCAATTCAAATCTTATGTCACTGAAAAGAAACATCCAAGATCTTCGTCAAAGGAAGATTGAAGTTCAGAAGGGAGGAGGCGACAAGGCGATCGAGAAACAGATGGCCATGGGAAAGCTGACCGCCCGGGAACGAATTCTGTCGATTCTTGATGAAAATTCCTTTCATGAGTACGACCTTTTTGTCGAGCACCTAGCCCGTGATTTCGACATGGACAAGAAAGTACTGCATGGCGACGGGGTAATTACCGGAACAGGAACTATTTATGGTTTGCCGATTTGTATTTATGCCCAGGACTTCACCGTTGCCGGTGGTTCGCTCGGGTTGATGCATGCCCGGAAAATTACCAAAATCATGGACCACGCTTTAAAGATGCGTATGCCCCTGATCGGCATCAACGATTCAGGGGGTGCCCGTATCCAGGAAGGTGTGAATTCCCTGGCCGGTTATGGCGAAATCTTTTTCCGCAATACCATTGCTTCGGGGGTTATCCCTCAGATCTCCGTGATTCTGGGACCCTGTGCCGGTGGAGCGGTTTATTCTCCTGCCCTGACCGATTTTGTTTTCGTGGTTGAAAACATATCCAAGATGTTCATCACCGGCCCGAATGTGATCAAAACCGTTCTGGGCGAAGAAATTTCCATGGAAGAACTGGGCGGGGCCCGGGTCCATTGTGAAATCTCCGGCAATGCCCATTTCTATGCAAAAAGCGAACAGGAATGTTTTGAGCAAATTAAAAAGCTTATTGCCTACATTCCCCGGAACAATACCGAACGGGTGCCAAAAATCGAACCCCGCGAACCACTCGATACCTACAAAATTGAGGAAATTGTTCCCAATAATCCCCGATATCCATATGATATTAAGGATATTATCAGGGCAATTACCGATGGTTCCGAATTTTTCGAAATCATGGAGTTGTATGCCCCGAATATTGTGATTGGTTTTGGACGGATGAACGGGGAAACCTGCGGGTTTGTTGCCAACCAGCCCAAAGTGCTGGCCGGAGTTCTCGATTGCGACAGCTCCGATAAAGCCGCACGCTTTATCCGTTACTGCGATTCATTCAACATTCCGATCATCACCCTCGAAGACATGCCCGGCTACCTTCCGGGTGTCGATCAGGAACACATGGGTGTGATCCGGCACGGTGCGAAGATATTGTATGCCTACAGCGAAGCCACCGTACCCAAAATTACCGTTGTGATCCGCAAAGCCTACGGGGGAGGCTACATCGCCATGAACTCGCGTCATTTACGCGCCGACTTTGTTTTTGCCTGGCCTACGGCCGAAATTGCCGTAATGGGACCCGAGGGCGCTGCCAATATTGTGTTCCGCAAAGAAATTGAAGAGGCTGAGGATCCGGAAGCCATGCGGAAACAAAAGATCGAAGAGTACAAGGAGAAGTTTGCCAATCCCTTCGTTGCTGCTGCTAAAGGTTATGTCGACCAGGTTATTGAACCCGAAGAAACCCGTGCTATGTTGCTGCATGCTCTGAGTGTATCGGCCAATAAATCGGTCCAGATGCCCATGAAAAAACACGGAATTCCACCCTTTTAATCACGAGCAAATGGAACATAACGACGAAAATTTCTACGGCGAATATCCCACGCTGTCGATCAGCAGTGGAAAATACCGTACGGAACTAACCCAAAAATTCCGTAACAGAAAGGTTTGGGTGACCCACGATCCCAAAAAAATTCAATCGGTGATTCCCGGTACGGTGATCGATGTTCTGGTGAAAAACGGCCAGAAAGTGAAAAAAGGGGAAACCCTGATGATCCTCGAATCCATGAAAATGCAAAACCAGATTCTCATGCCCTTCGACGGAAAAATCAAACGGGTGAATGTCAAATCCGATGAAGTGATACCCAAAAATCATCTGATGATTGAATTAGCATAAGAAAGAGGCTGCTGAAAAAGGCAGCCTTTTTTCTAAAAATCCTTCCCCGCTTCTTCCCAATAAAAAAGACCGGGGAATTCTTCTCTGAACGACCCGGCAGTTTCGGGGAAAATGCCAAACACGGCGGATCCGCTCCCCGACATCGAGGCATAAACGGCTCCCTGCTCAATCATTCGTTCTTTAATGAGCCTGATTTCGGGGAAAGCCGGAAAAACCTGAGTTTCGAAGTCGTTGCTGATTTTCTCACCCCACCGGACTGGGTCCTGCCCGATTTCCTGCCTGAGCAGATACTTTGCAGGAACAGGTTTTATGTTTTGGTAGGCCAGCGAAGTGGAAACCGAACAGGGAGGCTTTACGAGAACAATGCGGTAATTGCGAAGATTTACACGTACTTCGGAGAAAAGTTCGCCCCGCCCTTCGGCAAAAAGAGGGCGATTGTAAAGGAAATACGGGCAATCGCTGCCCAATTGGAGCGCCCGATCCCGCAATGCATCGTCACTAAGATGCAAAGCAAAAAGTTGGTTCAAAACAAGCAACGCATGGCTGGCATCGGACGAACCCCCGCCCAGGCCAGCTCCCGGAGGAATCATTTTGTGCAAATGA
>DAIMEA010000297.1:0-5481 GCA_036725585.1 Prolixibacteraceae bacterium
CCTGATTGCTGTAGCCCACCGGTTGGGGGTTTCGGAGCCCCGGGTCGCTTTTCTGGCTGCCACCGAGAAGGTAATTCCCAAAATGCCGGCAACGGTCGAAGCCCGGGAGTTGAAACGCATGTGGGAAAAGGGAGTTTTTCCCCAATCGGTTTGCGATGGCCCGCTTGCCCTCGATCTGGCCATTGATGCCGAATCGGCTGCCGTGAAGGAATTTGATTCTCCGGTTGCCGGTCAGGCAGATTGCCTCCTTTTCCCCAACATCGAATCGGGGAATGTATTCTATAAAACCAATACCAAGCTTTGTGGCGCCCAAACAGCAGCGATTGTGATGGGCACTTCGATCCCGGCTGTGTTGTCTTCGCGGGGCGATACCATGGATACCAAGCTGAATTCAATCGCCCTGGCAGCAAAAATCGGATGATATGGATGCTTTTGTTCCCAAAATACTGGTAATCAATCCTGGGTCGACGTCGACGAAAATTGCCGTTTACCAGGACGAAACGTGCATCCTGGAGCAGACCATCCGGCATTACCTCGACGAACTGGTCCATTATCCCACCATTATATCCCAATACGAATTTCGCAAAGATCTGATCGAAGGCACCCTGGAAATGGAGGGCATCGATCTTCGGGAAATCAGCATTATTATGGGGCGGGGCGGGCTGACCTATCCTCTGGAATCGGGGGTATACGAAGTGGACGACCGGATGCTCACCCATGTCCGGAAAGGCGTATTGGGGCAACATGCATCGAACCTGGGCCCGATTTTGGCCCATGCCCTGGCCAAAGACATTCCCGGTGCACGCGCGTATATAGCCGACCCGGTGGTGACGGATGAACTGGAGCCGCTTGCCCGTATTTCGGGACATCCCCGTTTTGAGCGCCGGTCGATTTTTCATGCCCTGAACCAGAAGGCGGTTTCCCGCATCTATGCTGCTTCGGTTTCGCGTCGCTACGATGAATTGAACCTGATTGTGGTACACATGGGCGGCGGCGTTTCGGTCGGTGCCCACCACCGGGGCAGGGTCGTTGATGTGAACAATGCCCTCGACGGAGAGGGGCCCTTCAGCCCCGAACGCAGTGGAACCCTTCCGGCCGGACAACTGGTTGAAGCCTGTTTTTGTGGTAACTTTTCCGAAGAAGAAATCCGCCAAATGATTAACGGTGAAGGGGGTATGGTCGCATATCTGCAAACGAACAGTATGCTCGATATTGTGAACGCTAGTCGCGAAGGCAATCCGGAAGCAACTTTTTTTGTTGATGCTTTTGTTTACCAGGTGTCGAAAGCAATCGGGGAAATGGCTGCTGTACTGAAAGGCAAGATCGATGCGATCATTCTGACAGGAGGGATTGCCTACAATAACGAGATTATTGAAAAAATCCGGGAACGCGTCGGATTCCTTTCTCTTCTCCGTGTATATCCCGGAGAAGACGAAATGACGGCTATGGCCATGAATGCTTTTTTGATGATCCGTGGCGAATTGATACCGAAAAAATATCCGCACTGAATTTGGGGAAAAGGATTTCCCATTCAGAAACACGATCCAGGAGATTCTGAAAAAAAAGCAGAAATTTTGCCTTCTTTTCATCCGTTATCGTTATCTTTTCAAAAAAACATATATGCTCGAAGGAGAAATTCTGAATTTGCTGTTGGTTTTACTGGCTGCCTGGGGTGGGGGAATCCTGGCGAACCGGTTGGGATACCCCGCAATTTTGGGTGAGCTGATTGCCGGAATCCTATTTGGGCCGGCTCTGATCGGTCTTTTGCATGAATCGGAATTGGTTTCATCGGTTGCCGATATTGGCATCCTGCTTTTGATGATGTACATCGGTATGGAAATCGATTTTAACGATTTAAAAAAAGCTTCGCTCTGGGGCTTTGTCTCGGCAATTGGTAGTTTTATTGTTCCCTTTTTCCTGGGTTACTACACCATAATCCTTTTCGGAGGAAGTTCTCTTTCTGGCTTGCTGACCGGTTTGGCCGTAGGTGTCACTTCTCTGGCAACCAAAAGCCGGATTTTGCTCGATTTGAAATTACTGAATACCCGTATTGCGACTATGCTCATGTCGGGTGCCCTGATTTCCGACACCCTGGCCCTGATTGTTTTTGCGGGTATTATCAGCATCAATGATCTGGGTTCGGTTCAGCTAATCCCGCTCCTTTGGGTAGCGCTGAAAGCGATTATGTTTTTTGCGATCACGATCTCAATGGGAATTTACTTATTCCCATTACTTGGAAAATTGCTCGACCGATTCCGGCTTTCAAACCGGACTTTCAGTTTTACCCTGTTGTTGATTATTTGCTTTTTATATGCCGAACTGGCAGAATTGATGGGGATGCATGGTATCTTGGGTGCTTTTATTGCGGGTCTTTTTGTGCGCGAGGGTGTTTTCAACCGTCAGCTAAACCGAGAAGTAAATAAAGTGTTTTACGATATTTCGATTGGGTTTCTGGCTCCGATTTTTTTTGTTTCTTCCGGATTCAATGTCGATTTAGCTGTATTTTCAACCAATACGCTCCTTTTGGTAACCATCATATCTTTAGCCATTGTTGGGAAAATTTTAGGAACCTTACTGTTTTATTTGCCCAGTGGTTATGGATGGCGCGAAGGTCTTACCATTGGTGCAGGCATGAATGGCCGGGGCGCTGTCGAAATCATTATTGCGGGAATCGGACTGCAGTTGGGGATGATTTCCAAAGATATTTTTTCTATTCTGGTTTTTATGGCAATTTTAACGACGCTAACTGTTCCCTTCCTGTTAACATGGACCACTAATTGGTTGCGACGCAGAGGTGAACTGGTAGAATATGAGAAGAGAAAGGGGTACCTGTTTGTGGGAATTAATTCATTGAGCTTGCTCATGGCTCGTGAGCTTTCGACGTTTGCGCCTGTGGTCATGATCGACTCAAACGAAGAAATGGCCGAACGGGCAAGGAAAGAAGCGTTAACGGTTGTTATGGGCAATGCCCTGAACGATGATGTATTGATTAAGGCAAATGTTCCGAAAATGAAGACCATTATATCGATGACCCGGAACAGCGAAATCAACATTCTTGCCGCCCAATTGGCGCATGAGACGTATTCGGTTCCCGAAAAAATGGTTTTGCTTTCACCCGGAAAAGAAGGCGCCGGAATTAACTTACTTACACCCATGGGAGCATCTACCATTTTTGGAATGAAAACCGATCTTTTGTTCTGGAACAACCGGATCGATTCCGGGATAATTACCCGGATGGAGTGGGATATTGAAAAGGGAAAAGCCAGTCAATGGATTAAAAATGAAAAGAAAAGGGATCTGTCTTTTTTACCCGTTTTCATAAAGGGAGTAGATGGCCAACTGCGACCTTTTCATTACGACGAAACCTTTGCTTCCGGAGAAAAAGTAATTTTGTTGACACCGGAATCATAGCGGAAAAGGATCGGGCCAAAGCTCATTGGGAAAAGGAAAAAGCCTTTAAGATGGAACGCGGATGACGCTGATTTTCAAACGCGAATTAAACGGATTTTTCTGTAAAAATCCGCGTTGCGGTGCATCAGCGTCATTCGCGTTCCATGAATAAATTAACTTTAAAGTGCAATCGGATAATCCGTTAATTCAAACCTCTTTTCTCCAGCAGTGGTTCAATCGATGCTTCTTTGCCTCTGAATTTAAGGTATAGTTCCATGGGCTCCTGGGTTCCTCCCCGCGAAATGATGTTATCGCGGAATGATTGGGCCACCTCACGGTTAAAAATGTCACCGCTTTCAACAAAGGCCTGGTAAGCATCGGCATCAAGCACTTCAGCCCAGATGTAACTGTAGTATCCGGCTGAATAACCTCCGGAGAAAATATGGCTGAAATAGGTCGATTTGTAACGAGGGATGATCTCGTTGATGAGACCGATGCGATCCATGCTGGCTTTCTCAAAGGTTTCCACATCCAGATTTTCGGCATTTGTGAGGGTGTGGTAATCCATATCGAGGATGGATGCAGCAAGGTATTCCACCGTTTCAAAGCCCTGGTTGAATTTTCCAGCAGCCACTAGTTTGTCGATCAGTTCCTGAGGAATCACTTCGCCTGTTTTGTAATGTCGGGCAAAGAGTTTCAGCATTTCCGGTTCCGGGCACCAGTTTTCCATAATTTGTGACGGCAATTCAACAAAATCGCGGGCAACCGATGTACCCGAAAGGCTCCGGTATGAGCAGTCGGAAAGAAGCCCGTGCAGACCGTGGCCGAATTCGTGAAAAAGCGTGGTTACTTCCTCGTAACTCAGCAGGGCAGGCAAGTCGCCAGTAGGCTTCGAAAAATTGCATACATTGGTAATGATGGGCGCAATGTTGTTGTTGTCCCGATCTCTCGATTGTTTTCGGTAACTGCTCATCCAGGCGCCTCCACGTTTGCTTTCTCTCGGGAAATAGTCGGCAAAATAAACTCCGATATGGGTTCCGTCGGCTTCCTTCACTTCAAAAGCCTGGGCGTCGGGGTGAGGAAGCGGTACATTTTCGAGTTTCTCAAAGGTAATTCCGTATAATTTGTTGGCAAGAAGGAACGCACCTTCGCGGACACTGTTCAGCTCGAAATAGGGACGGAGTTGTCCCTCGTCGAGATCGTATTTTTCTTTCCTGATTTTTTCGGCATAATACCACCAGTCCCAGCTTTCAAGTTTGAAATTACCCCCTTCGCGGTCGATCATGGCCTGCATTTCTGCAGCTTCGGTTTTGGCATTCCGGAGGGCGGGTTCCCAAAGTTTATACAGAAGGTCGTATACATGAGCCGGTACTTTTGCCATGCGGTCTTCGAGTTCGTATTCTGCATGGTTGTTGTAACCCATTATATTGGCCTTTTGGGTGCGAAGGGCAACCATCTTTTTGATGATCTCTTTGTTGTCGTATTCGTTGTTGTTGTTTCCCTGGTGATAAACCGCTTTGTACAGTTTTTCACGCAGGAGCCGGTTATCGGCATATTGCAGAAAGGGGATCCAACTGGGTTTGTGCAGGGTGAATACCCATTTGCCCTCTTCGCCAGCTGCTTCGGCAGCCGCAGAAATTACCGATTCGGGAAGACCGGCCAGATCGGCCGGGTTGTCGATAAGCATTTTGTACTTGTTGATCTCGGCCAGAATGTTTTCTCCAAACTGGAGGGAAAGGAGCGAAAGTTCCTCGTTGATTTTTTTCATCTCCTCCTTTTTCTCCGGGGGCAAATTGGCTCCGTTTCGTACAAAGGCCTTATAGGTTTCCTCCAACAGTTTTTGTTGTTCGGCATTCAGCTCCAGCATATCTTTTTGGTTATACACTGCTTTTACCTTATCGAAGAGATTCTCGTTCAGCAGGATTTCGTCCTCATGTTTCGACAAACGGGGATAAATTTCTTTTGCTATGGCCTGGAGTTGTTCGTTGGTATTGGCGCTCATGCTGTTGCCAAATACCGAACCCGTCCGGTCGAGTAAATTTCCCGAATATTCCAGGGCAAGGATGGTGTTTTCAAAGGTAGGCGCTTCGG
>DAIMEA010000298.1:0-5469 GCA_036725585.1 Prolixibacteraceae bacterium
AATACGTGCTCCCCAGGAAAAGAAGAATGAGTACAAGGGCGCCTGATCCGGAAATATGCAGCGTTCCGGTAGCCGAAACCAGATACAGCCAAACGACGATCCATTGGCCCAGTTCGGCCATATAATTCGGATGACGGGAATGCCGCCAAAGACCCAGGGTGTTGAAACCAAGCCGGTAACGGGGATCGTGCCGGTAGGGCAAACGGTTTTTGCGGGAGTGAAAGGAATATTGTTGGTTGTCGGCAAGGGTTTCGTACAACAAAAGCAGGGCATGAAGCAGGTAAAGTGCATAATCGGTTTTTCCCGGTAAATAGCCCGTTTGTCCAAGGTAATAAAGTGGTAAGGTGAAGGCGAAGATCAGGGAAAGCTGAAATACGCAAATAAAGAAGAAATGGAACAATTCAAAAAAGAAGCGATTCCCGATTTTCCTTCTTAATATAGGCCACCGATAGTCTTCGCCCGTGAATCCTTTGCCCCGGACAAAGGTATATCCGCCTTTACGTCCGAAGTTCCAGGTAAGGCGGATGCCCCATGCCAAAACCAGAAGTGCCGGGATCAGAAAGGCTTTTTGTTTCTCAGGATCCTCCGGGAACCAAATAATTACCAGTATGGGCGGCAGGAGGGACCATAAACGGTCGACATGAGAGTGGTTCCGGGTAAGCAGCCCGGCTACAAAGCATACGATAATTAATCCGGCCAATACAGCCAGTGAAAGGTTTAAGGATTCCATAAGTTCCGGTTTTCGATTTTCCGGAATAAAGCTAGGAAAAAATTACTATTTTCTCAATTACATCACCCTGACGGATTTTATCGATCACATCGAGCCCTTCGTATACTTTGCCAAAACAGGTGTGCTTTCGGTCGAGGTGGGCGGTGTTTTGCCGGTTATGGCAGATGAAAAACTGCGAACCACCGGTGTCGCGACCGGCGTGGGCCATCGAAAGAACCCCCCGGTCGTGGTACTGGTTGTTCCCGTTCAGTTCGCATTTGATCGTGTAGCCCGGTCCGCCGGATCCTGTTCCGTTGGGACATCCGCCCTGGATCACGAAATTGGGAATGACCCGGTGAAAGGTCAAACCGTCGTAAAAACCCGCTTCGGCAAGCTTGACAAAATTGGCCACCGTGCCCGGAGCATCTTCTTCAAAAAATTTCACTTTCATTACACCTTTTGGGGTGTGGATTTCAGCTGTTCGCATATACCTATTTTTAAAACTGTTGTTTTACGGTCTTTGCCTGATATGGCAACTGGTTTTCAAAATTCACTTTTTTTTTGTAAAAAACAATATAACATGAACATGGTTTCGTTTTTAAAGCATTCTTCGAGCAAATTTCAAAGGTTATTTAGGTATGCAAATTGCCCTGATTATTCGGAAAAATAGTTAATTAACGTATTGTTTATAAAACAAAAGATATATACATTGTAGTGAAAATTTTTCAAGTTACCACGACATTTAATAGTAAATACCTAACGAACATTAACTCTCTGTTTCATGAAAATGCGTTATCTGTTTTTCTTCCTGTTTTTTCTGACAATAATTGTGCAGGCCAACAATAATCCCCATGGAAAGGACAGGGTTCTGAAACTTGCCCTTCGTCAGTATTCCCGTTCCAAAGGAATAGCCCTTTCGGAACAACACCAAATCAGTCCCAGAATAATATTTGAAAACAAACGAAACGATACAGCAACCTATTATGTGGTAGGATTTGAGAACCGTCCGGGTTTGGTTTTTGTATCTGCTTCCGAACAGGATGATCCCATAATTGGCATTACCGAAACCAGTGAATTTGATACGATTTCGATACCTCCTGCTTTAAAGGCTCTTTTAAGATCTCACGAAAGGAGTGTGATGAATCAGTTGAGAAACCCTACCATAAACGAGAAATCTGTTGCGTTGGAACAGGAGAAGGAGGTTGCCGGTGAGTTGACAGGTCCTGAATTATTTTACGAAGTAAATGCTTATTCTTTTTACGATACCATCGGTCCGTTAATGACTACGGAATGGGGGCAGGGTAGTCCCTACAACTGGCTGTGTCCCAGATTGGATAAGGTGGCCTATACGTGTAAAACCATAGCAGGTTGTGGTCCGATTGCCATGGCCCAGGTAATGCGCTATAATGAGTATCCTCCCGAGTACAATTGGGCCAATATGCCTAACAGCATCGATTCAAACAACTGGGACATTGCCAACCTGATACTCGATTGCGGCGACTATGCCGATGCAAACCATGGTTGCAGTTATACCGAAACGTATCCCTGGGATATTGATAATGCTATGCGTCGGTTTGGTTATCCCGATGCAAAGTATGTGGATGATATTGACGATAATTGCAGGCATGAAGATTACATTCGTAAAATAAGGGAGCAGATCCGTGACGGATTTCCTGTAATTGTCGATGGTTATGAAGAATGGAATATAGCTGATTGGCACATTTTTGTTCTTGATGGATATACCGGCCAGGCATATGAAGAATTAGCCTATTTCCATATGAATTGGGGATGGGAAGGTAGTTACGATGGCTGGTACAGGTTGAACAACAGCAACCCTCCCGGTGACAACGGACCCTATAATTACAACCAGGGAGTGACCCACCTGATCAAACCTCCGGGCATGGTAAGCCTGATTGCCCCTGAGCAGGGAAATACGGTCGGGTCATATGTCGCGTTTCCGGTTGCCTGGCAAACTTTTGGTCGTGCAGCTGATCTTGACAGCGCATTGATAATCTTAAATATTACTGATTACCGGCAAAAATCCTCTATTAGCAACGATTCAAATTCCGTTGTAATTAGAGTGGCAAACCAACCCGGCAATAATCTTGTGTTTGCTATGCTGAAAACTCCCAGGGTACTTTATGTTGACTCTGTTTCAGCGAATTATTCCATTACTGTTTTCGGGAACAAGGATAACGCCTATAAACAGAAATACCATTCAGAGAGCAGAAGGTTTTACCTCAAAAGCGGGGAATCTGCCTCGTTCATTACCCCGGACAATGCTACCCTTTGCCAGGCGAATATGCGGACAACAATCTCCTGGCAATACAACATGAATGTCCTGCCTGAGATTGAGCCCACGTTCACAATTTCGTATACAAAAATAAGCGGCCCGGTTTCTTCTCCTATGTCGGGCACGATTGTGGTCGATCATAAGGGTACCTCATACGACTGGATGATACCTCCGAATCTCGAAGGAGTATATAAGCTGGAAGCTCAGTATAAAGGTGATGGAAATTTCCGGTTTTACAGCGAACCTTTTACCATTACATCGCGGCCGGTTTTCAACATTATGGTTCCTGTATCAAATACCTCCTGGTTGCCGGGAAGCCAGATGAACATAAGCTGGGCTACGAACCTTGCCGAAAACATCCGGATTAAAGTTACCCGTTACGACGACTGGAACCCGGCCGATACCATCATTGTGGCCGAATCGACCCCCAATGACGGAGCATATATCTGGGACATTCCTGAAAACATCAAACCCGGGGTTCTGTATGCTATTGAACTGCGTTGCATCACGAATACACATATTTATACCGGGACTGCCTATTTTACCATAAAGAATAAAATTACCATTGAAAACCCGGTTGAAAGTGTAGACTGGGAAAAGGGAGAAGAGTACCTGATCAAATGGAAAGATAATTTTGCAGAAAACGTCCATATTAAGTTATATAAAGCCGGGGTTTTTTATACAAATATTGTTCTCGACACTCCCAGCGATGGCGCCTTCTCCTGGGCAATTCCTTCAGATTTCTTAGCGAACTCGGCTTATCAGATCAGGATCAGCAAAGTTGATGATGAAACAGTTTTTGCCCAGACCAGTTACTTTAGCATCATTGAACCTTTTTACATTACTGTTGAAAAACCCGAACCGAATATCAATTGGCAAAAAGGGGAGACCTATTATATCAAATGGGAAGCCAATACCGGCGCTTTTTTTAAACTCGAACTGCTTGATTACAGCCAGTCACCCCCGACGGTTCATTTGATTCATCAATATACAGGACAGGGCTTTTATGGTTATGAATGGACCGTTCCGGGCGACCTTGTTGCCCATAATCAATATAAAATCAGAATATCAGAGGCTCCTGATTGTGCCGTAAGCGGACTAAGTGAATTCTTTTCGCTGACCAATAGCCCTACGATTGAAATAACCGTTCCCGATGCAACAACACTTTGGCGAACTGCAACAACCCAGACAATTCTTTA
Organism: Prolixibacteraceae bacterium; assembly: GCA_036725585.1. Taxonomy (GTDB): domain Bacteria; phylum Bacteroidota; class Bacteroidia; order Bacteroidales; family Prolixibacteraceae; genus DAIMEA01. The sequence goes on from DAIMEA010000298.1 coordinate 4,202, forward strand.
CGATGACAACCTGAATGGAAACGTGAGTATCTACCTTAACAAGCGTTCTGAATCGCCAACTTATGTTGCGACTATTGCGAATAATGTGCCCAGTTCGGGAAGTTGCTCATGGGGGATTCCTCAAGATATACCTCCCGGGTCCGATTATTTCGTTAAAATTGTTTCCCAGGAATATGGTTTTCAGGAAAATTCGGATGATTTTGAACTTATCCAGGGAACGTCGATCACGCTTACTTCGCCTGTTTCTGAAAGTGAGTGGGAAATTGGTGCGACATACCCGGTAACCTGGGTTCATAATATTATTCCCAAAAATGCACGAGTAATCATTCGGGTGAAAAAGTATTCTGCAATGGTAAACCAGGTGATTCACGAAGACAGTACCCTGGCCAACAGTGGTAGTTATAATTGGACGATCCCCTCGGATTTACCTCCCGGGTCGAACTATTATTTAACGATTGAATATGTGGGTAGTGCATTGGTTTGGGATAATTCCGATCCGTTTACAATCAAAAACGGCAGCAACAGTTATGTGTCCATAATGCAACCCGATTCCACTGCTTCATGGAAAATAGGAACCCGCCAAAAAATTTTCTGGGATAAAAACTTTTTCGAAGATGTAAACATTGCCCTGAGAAAGGGAGATACGGATGTGCTGAATTACAACAATGCTTCAGACGATAGCCTCGAATTCCTTTTACCCGGATCGTTGGTGCCTGGAGACGATTATTCTGTTTGTATAACAAAAGCCGACGATGCTTCGGTTTCTGACCTTAGCCAAACTTTTGAAATATTGCCAGCTGATTATATCCGGTACATCCCGTCGCCAACAGGTTATCGGGGAGGGGATACTGCAACCATTTTCTGGGAGGACAATATTGCGGCCAATGTAAAAATAGAATTGTTCCATGCCGATACGGTTTATCACCTGATTACCCCTTCAACCGAAAGTTGCGGGAGTTACTTATGGGCAATTCCGGGTAATTTTCCTATCGACCGGTTCTTTCAAATAAAAATTACCAGTATCGAAGATTCTACTTTATCGGGATCGTCGGATGAATTTTGGGTATTTTTTCCCTATTTTATGACTTTTACCACTCCGGTTGCCGGCCAGGTTTGTTTAAGCGACAGTATGTATGTTGTGCGCTGGGAACATAATTACAACAGTTCCGACTGGTGTAAGATTGAACTGTACAAGGGCGATTCGGCTGTATGGAACATGAGGCAACAGCGCTTTGGCAATGATTATGGCTATTGGGAATGGACAGTGA
>DAIMEA010000299.1:0-5440 GCA_036725585.1 Prolixibacteraceae bacterium
CGCTGGGATAAACCTTTTGCACATAAGGCAATTTCTTTAGCTCGTTGGCCAGCTTTTCACGCTCTGCAATGATGGTTTTCACCCAAACTTTTTTCTCCTCAATATTTTGCATGGCTTGCATCACCCGTTGCTGGGTAAGCGCATTCACATTATAGGGGTATTTTATTTTGCTCAATACCGCTATGATGTCGGGATGAGCAAAGGCCATTCCCATGCGAACACCGGCCAGGCCCCAGGCTTTCGAAAATGTCTGGAGAATAACCAGATTGGGGTATGATTCCAAAAGAGGTAAAAGACTCGTTCCCGGAGCAAAATCGACATAGGCCTCATCGACGACCACGATGCCCGGGAAATTCTCAAGAACCTTTAGCATTTCGGCTCGATTGAGGCTGTTACCAGTGGGATTGTTGGGCGAACAGAGAAACAACAACTTTGAGCGATCGTCGACAGCTGCCATCAATTTTTGGGCTTCTATCTGGTAATCATCATTCAAAAGCACCTTGCGGATTTCAATATCGTTGATGTCGGCAGCCACGGTATACATTCCGTACGAGGGTTCGATGATGATCGCGTTGTCGATGCCCGGGTTGCAAAAAGCACGGTACAGTAAATCGATGGGCTCATCGCTCCCGTTGCCCAGGAAGATCTGATTGGATCGAACACTCTTTATTTCGGCAATCCTTTTTTTAACCTCCTGCTGATATGGATCAGGATAGCGATTATAACCCGTATCCCAGGGATTCTCGTTGGCATCGAGAAACACCGAGGCACTGCCGCTAAACTCGTCGCGGGCCGATGAGTAGGGCTTAAGATTGGCTATGTTTTTTCGAAGCAGAACCTCTAAATCCCCTAAAGGGGACTTCTTAGGGCTGGCGTTATTGTTATTATCGTTCATAGATTTCCGTATAATTAGTAAATTTTTAAAATCGGGTAGTTCCTCTCGTCCCCCTTTAAGAGATTGAGGGGTTTCTTCGCAACGTTGCCGCATTTCTGTGTGCGAACAAGTTTTCTGCTTCGGCCATTTGTTCAATCACCGGTCCCAGTTTCTGAATACCTTCCTTTGTTATCTCCTGAAAGGTGATTTTGCGAATAAAGCTATCGAGGTTTACTCCGCTGTAGCTTTTGGCCCACCCGTTGGTAGGCAGGGTATGGTTCGTGCCTGAAGCATAATCGCCGGCGCTCTCGGGGGTAAAATTTCCAAGAAAAACCGAACCCGCGTTGATGATTTTCTGAGCAACTTCGGCATAGTTTCTCATCTGAATGATGAGGTGTTCGGCTGCATACAGGTTCATCAAGGAAATCATTTCCTCTTCGGTCCCAACCAGGATTATTTTACTGTTTCCGAGGGCTTTCAATGCGTAATCCATGCGGGGCAAAACCGAGAGTTGTTTTTCCAGTTCAACCTGAACCTCGGCAATAAGCTTTTCCGATGTTGTAACCAGGATAACATGGCTGTCGGCACCGTGTTCGGCCTGGGAAAGCAAATCGGCAGCCACAAAAGCCGGATTGGCCGTTTCGTCGGCCATTATTGCTACTTCGCTGGGGCCAGCCGGCATGTCGATAGCCACATCGTTCATACTCACCAATTGTTTGGCGGCCGTTACATATTGATTACCCGGACCAAATATCTTAAATACCTTAGGGACGCTTTCGGTACCGTAAGCCAGGGCGCCAATGGCCTGGATCCCTCCAATTTTAAACACTTGGGTTATCCCCGACAGTTTGGCGGCAAACAAAACGGCTGCAGGGAGCGTACCTTCTTTTTGCGGGGGGGTACAAAGCACAATTTCTTTGCACCCGGCAATGGTAGCAGGAATTGCCAGCATCAGTACCGTAGAGAACAAGGGTGCAGTTCCCCCGGGAATGTATAAGCCAACTTTTTCGATACCCACACTTTTTTGCCAGCAGCAGACACCCGGCGTCGTTTCAACCACCTGTGGTTCGAAGCGTTGCGCTTCGTGAAACTTACGGATGTTGGCTGCAGCCTGCTCAATGGCCGTTTTCAACCCGATGCTAAGACCGGCAATGCCGATCTCCATTTCGGATTCAGAAACCAGAAAGTCGTTCAGTTCCACCCCGTCGAACCGGGCGGTATATTTTCGAACAGCCTGGTCGCCATTGGCCTTCACATCGTCGAGTACAGTTTTCACCTTTTCGTTAAGCGAAGTTGTATCGAGAACAGGGCGCTGCAACAACAAGGGCCAGTCCGATTTTAAAGGATTTTTAATTACGTTCATATTGTCAAGTTAAGGTCAATGGTCATCAGGAAAAAGTAACTGGCAAAGATGGTTTCTTTATTTTCCTAAGGACTAAGGACTTATTTCTGTTTTTACATAATCATCTTCTCGATGGGCAACACCAAAATCCCTTCGGCGCCCAAGGCTTTCAGTCGGGAAATATTTTCCCAGAAGAACATCTCATCGATCACCGAATGCAGTGAACTCCACCCTTTTTCGGCCAGGGGCATAAGGGTCGGACTTTTCATTCCGGGCAACATTTCAATAATCTGTGGAAGTTTGGAATCAGGCGCATTCAGCATAATGTACTTTTTGCCTTTGGATCGTTCCACCGACTCGATCCGAAAAACCAACTCGTTGAGGATGCTCTGTTTTTCAAGCGATAAGCTGGGTGTTTTAATCAAAACAGCCTCGCTGGACGTAACCGTTTCCACTTCCTTCAAACCATTCGATACCAGGGTTCCCCCGGAACTGACAATGTCGAAAATGGCATCGGCCAACCCGATTCCCGGGGCAATTTCGACCGATCCGGTAATGACATGTATTTCGGCATCGATTGCATTTTCCTGAAAGAATTTTTGAAGGATTACCGGGTACGAAGTAGCAACTTTTTTCCGGTTAAACCATTCCTTTCCGGCATAATCCTCCCCTTTGGGAATGGCCAGAGAAAGGCGACAACGACTGAATCCCAGTCGTTTGACCAAGTCCACGTCCTTTTCTTTTTCGAGCATCTCGTTTTCGCCCACAATACCGATATCGGCCACCCCGTCGGCAACGGTTTCGGGAATATCGTCATCGCGAAGGTACAGTACTTCGATGGGAAAATTTTTCCCGGCGGAAATTAACTGTCGCTTTCCCACAATCAATTTAATGCCACACTCGTTGATAAGGGCCACCGACTCCTCGTTCAGCCGTCCCTTGGTTTGAATGGCTATTCGCAAAATATTTTCCATCCTGTCTAAAAATAAAAAAGGCTTACTTCAACAGTAAGCCTCAAAATTGGTGAATATCTTTTATCATTCAGACACATCTCTATCAGCCTACTGCAGGGGCAGGATTCCGTGATGACCGTGATGATGTCCGAAAAACATGTTCATTACAATTGTATCATTTTGATGCAAGTATAGCGATTATTTCTTTTCCCCCAAATATTTCGACCGACAAAACCAAACATTCCGTCGATAATTAACATTGTTTTCTGAAAACGGGAAAAAGAATAAACACCCCCATATGCAGGAAAGAAACAATAGAGGAAGTACACATTTACGTGATTCACGTAACTTGAATGCATTTATGGGTTATGCCACTATATGATTGTATCTTAGGAACGTTTTTCACAATGAATCCTCAAATCCATAATACCGGAAAGTATGTCGATTTTCACAAAGGATGGCCGTCTGATGATCCCGATCAGTCTAAGGAAACGGGGCAACAAAAAACGCGACGAGAACAAGGTTCGCTACATTATCAATCATGCCTATTGCCCAAAAGGATGCAGTGTAATCGATCCGGAGATTAAAATCAACGGCTTCCCCGGTTTGCGTATTGGATTCCAGCGTCCGGGAATGAAGGGCGAGTTTGTCATTTCGGCTATTGAAGGCGATTTTGACAAAAAGGTTCTGAGCGGCGAACTGATTGAAGGAGTTAAGGATGAATTATTTTGCCCTCATTGCGGCACTCCCTTCGAAAAGCTTGTGAACTGCAATTGCCAGCCAGGCGCCGATATGGTCGTGATCGGACTGACACCGAAACTCAATTTCAACCACGCCATCACGTTTTGCAATGTAACCGGGTGTTCAAACGGGTCATTCATCCAGTCGGGCGATGCACTCCGGCATGTGCGCCTGCATGCATCCCTGTAGCCCGGGTCTTTTATTTCCGGCAACAATCATTAAATTTTGCTGTGTATAGCAAATATCCCTATTTTTGGAATCGTATGATGAATCCCCGGCTCCGATGGATTTGCCTCTTATCCATACGTACATTCCGAGGTTTGTTAAACATTTTACTTTAAAACTGCAAACGTTTATGAAACATCACGTACCCATTCTTCTGCTTGTAGCATTCTTTGGATGCACTGTGTCGACGAACGAAACACCGAGCTACCCTATTGCATCGGTTAACCTGAATCGGGTGAAACTGACCGATTCATTCTGGCTTCCTGTCATCGAACAAATTCAGAAGAAAACCATCTCGTATGCTATTGGGAAATGTGCTGCAGAGGGGCGAATGGACAATTTTCTGATTGCCGGAGGTGTCCTCGAAGGTAAAACCCGGGGGCAAATGCCCTTCGACGATACCGACCTGTATAAGATCATCGAAGGAGCTTCGTATTCATTGGTTTCCCATCCCGATCCGGAATTGGAAAATCGGATCGATTCGCTGATTTCAATTATCGCAATCGGGCAGGAAGACGACGGTTACCTGACCACGTACAAAACCATCGATACTACCTATGCTCCGGCGCACTGGTGTCCGGCCGGCGGACGATGGAACAATTTAGCCTGCAGCCACGAATTGTATAACAGCGGTCATTTGTTCGAAGCAGCAGCCGCCCACCACTGGGCAACCGGAAAAGATAACTTCCTCACGATTGCCACAAAAAATGCCGATCTGCTGGTATCGGTTTTTCTAAAGGGGGACAATCCCGATGTCCCGGGGCACCAGATTGTGGAAACCGGCCTGGTCAAACTCTACCAGATCACCGGGAAAAAGGAATACCTCGATCTGGCGAAGCATTTTCTCGACAACCGGGGCAACAGCGCCCTGCGCCCGATTTGGGGACCTTACAACCAGGACCACCTGCCGGTTACGCAACAGGATGAAGTGGTAGGCCATGCCGTTCGCGCCGTTTACATGTATGCAGGCATGACCGACATTGCCGCCCTTTACAACGACGAAGCATACCGGAATGCTGTGTTCCGGCTTTGGGACAACATGGTCACAAAGAAAACCTACCTCACCGGGGGCATTGGCGCCCGGCACGACGGCGAAGCCTTTGGCGACAATTACGAACTACCCAACCTGACGGCCTACAGCGAAACCTGTGCAGCCATTGGCAGCGTGCTCTGGAACCATAAACTCTTTTTGCTTACCGGCGACGCAAAATATCTTGATGTACTGGAACGAACGCTGTACAACGGGGTTTTACCCGGTATTGCACTCGACGGAGAAAACTTCTTCTATCCAAATCCACTCGAGTC
>DAIMEA010000300.1:0-5433 GCA_036725585.1 Prolixibacteraceae bacterium
CTCGACCATTTTCGCAAGGCTCAGAATGTTGAAGAATACATCGAATATGTCCGCGAAGGAAACCGGAAATACATCTTCGACGGAGAAGGAGGCTATGAATTGGACCCGGGCAGCAATTACAGCTCGGCAGTCCCCGATTACAATCAGGATATGAGTATGGTGTATTTCACCCAGGATCCCTATCTGAAAGAATCGATCAGCCGCGGATGGGTTGACGGCGTATGGGACCCGTCAAAAGTACGCAGTTTTGACTGGCAGATGGCCGGCTATCGTGATTTTGCCACCTCACAAACCCATAACATCAGCATGCGGGGCGGAACCGACAAAACAACCATTTTCCTTTCCGGTTCTTTTCTGGATAAGAAAGATATTCAGCTGCAATCGTTTCGTAAACGCTATACACTCCATTTAAATCTGGATCAGAAACTGGGCGAGCTGATCAACATGGGGGGAAATGTCGATTTCTCGTATCTCGACTGGAACGATGGCAAAGGAATCCCCATTTTCTGGAATCCGCTGGGTACACCCTGGAATTCTCCCAACGGAGATATCACTTTGGATGGCGATCCGGCATATGGACTGATTGAACACCCTTGTGGAGAACCTTTGCAATACAACTCCTTCTACGATTTGGATGGCGTGGTCCGCAAAAACCAAAGCAACAATTTCATGGCCAACCTTTATTTTGAAATTAAATTGCTGAAAGGTCTAAGCTACAGGGCCAATTTCGGAACAACCCTCTATCTGAGGCAGGCACAGGAATTTTATAGCCACTTCTCAACTGTAACCGGTTTGGGAAACCCGCGGGCAAAACAAAGCATTGATATTAACCGGGGATGGAATTTTGATAACATTCTTTCCTATAACACAAAAATTGGCGACCATTCCTTTGGGGCCACTTTTGTCCAGTCGAATGAAAGTTATGTTATGGAGCCGATTACCATTGAGGGGAACGACATTCCCTTCGAAAACCAAATGTGGTATTCGCTCGAATCGGCAGCAACAAAATCCCTCACCAGCGGCTATACCCAGTGGACGATGATGTCGTGGCTGGGACGTGTCAATTATTCGTTCAGGGATCGTTATCTGCTGACAGCTTCCCTTCGTTACGATGGTTCTTCCCGACTTGCCGAAGGCCATAAGTGGGTCGCTTTCCCGTCGGTAGCTTTGGGCTGGAGAATCTCGGAAGAAGAATTTCTGAAAAACAACGAAACCATTAGCAACCTGAAACTTCGCCTGGGGTACGGAGTGACCGGAAACTCGGCCGTTCGACCGTATAGTACTGAAGGACAGATCACCCCAAGTCGTTATAACTGGGACAAAGCCGAAGGGGTTATGGGCTATGCTCCCTATACGCTTTCAAACAAAGCCCTGTCCTGGGAAACAACCGAACAATACAACGCCGGTCTGGATGTTGGGCTTGTGCGAGGGCGCATATCAGCCACCATCGATGTGTACCAACAGCGCACCTATAATCTTTTAATGGCGCGGTCGTTACCCGCCGTATCCGGGTTTACGAGCATCATGCAAAATATTGGCGAAACCCAAAACCAGGGCCTTGAAATCAGTTTGAACACAGTGAATATTCAGAAGAAAAAGTTCCTGTGGACTACTCAGTTTACCTTTGCAACCAATAAGGAACAAATTACAAAACTGGCTTCAGGCTTAGAAGAAGATATTGCCAACAACTGGTTTGTCGGTCATCCGATTGATACCTACTACGACTATGAGGCAGCTCCCTATGTTTGGGGGTACTCGAAAGAAGAAATGGACGACATTGCGATTTACAAAGAAAACAAAGCGAGGTTTAAACCCGGTGACCTTAAAATCATCGATCAGACCGGCGATTACCGGATCAGCTCCGACGACCGGATCATTAGAGGGTCGAAAATGCCCAAATGGTCGGTCAGTATGGCGAATACCCTGAATATGGGTTCATTCGATTTGTATGTTTTTCTCTATGGAGCTTTTGGACAAACCGTGTATTGGGATCCGGGCGTTTCCATTGGAGGACGGTACAATACCTTTGTAGTGGATTACTGGACGCCCGAGCACACGCAAACCAAATGGCTGGCACCCCATGCCGATATCCAAATGCCCAGCAACATTTCGGCCATGCATTATTGGAAAGGGGATTTCCTGAAAATCTCTGATTTAACTTTGGGATACACTTTGCCCAATAGTTTGACCAGCAAGATTAGTATTCAAAAATTACGGATATATGCAAAAATGCAGAACCCGTATATGTTTACCAATTTTGAAGGAAATGATCCCGAAGGGGCTATTGCCCATCAAAGAACTTCGGAAGGTAAGCTCACTTCGTTCGGGGATGCATCCTTTACCATGAGAAGCTTTATGCTTGGATTAAATGTAACATTCTAATGCAAACGAAAATGAAAATACTAAAGAATATCATCGTATTTACAGGTCTGGTTTTTCTTTTCCTCTCCTGTGAAAATTTTCTCGACGAGGTAGGGTATAATTGCGACTACACCTATTACGAGACAGCCGAAGGATTGGATGCACTGGTGGCATCGAGCTATCAGCAGACTCGCTGGTGTGCCGCTTATGAAACACAATATGCCCTGGAAGACATGGGCACCGATATCTACATGCTTGCCGGCGATGGTTCACATCGTGATGCATTTGGTCAATATCTGTCGACGTCAATGACCCCTCAGTATAATTTGTTGCTCGACTTCTGGAACAACAATTATAAAGGGATTGCCAGCGCTAATCTTGCTATAGAGTACCTCGAAAAAGATACAAAAATGCTTGATCATATACGACCTGTGCGAATGGGCGAAGCATTGTTTCTCAGGGCTTATTATTATTACGAACTGGTGATCCAGTTTGGCGATATTCCGCTAAACCTTAAACCGACAGATGAACCCAAAACGGATTTTCACCGGGTACCCCAAAAAGAAGTCTGGAGCCAGATTATTGCGGATCTGACCAAAGCCTGGGAGCTTCTTCCCTGGGCCGATGATGGAAAAGTAACCGGTAATTTCGGCCGGGTAAGTAAAGGAGCTGCCGGGCATCTTCTGGCAAAAGCATACATGTTTCGTTATTGCGACAAATATGCCAAAAACCAGTCGGATGCCAATATGAACGAAGATCGCGGCGGTATGGAAACCGATATTGATTCGGTTATTTACTACGCCAGCAGGGTGTGCAACTTCGGCGATGGAGCAGGAAGTGGCAGTACCCACGTTTTGGCCAGCGATTTCTCGACACTCTGGGGTTGGGACCAGAAACTGGGTTTGATCGAAGAATATATGGGGCCGGAAATTCTATTTACCATCAATTTTTCGACCGACCATTTTTACAACAACGTAAACGCTTCTTCCGTAAACGACGGAGGTAATTGGTTACACCTTTTCTATGCCGGGCAAAACGAACTTTATCCCTTAACAACCACTCTTGAAAGCGGAGAAGATGTTGCCTGGGGAAACAATATTGGATTTTCGCGTAACATTGTCAGCGGCCGCCCCTGGAGAAGGCTTTGCCCAACTCCTTATTATTATTCCGAAGACGGTCTCTATGCCGCCCGAAACTACGAAAGCGGGAAATTGGGAAAGCTGGTCGATTCACGGCTGTATAAATCCCATGTATGGGTGTATTATTGCAACGATACAATTGTGGATGTTCCCTGGATGTCGTATTCGAATGCCGCCGGTTCGTTCGATCCCGCAAGTATCGGGATGGTTGAAGGCGAACAACGATACGACGTGGGCGATACATGTTTGGTCTTATCGGTCGAAAACGTCTCGAAACGCTTCTCAAGTGGAACCGATAAAGAAAAATTGGCCCTGGCCCGGGCGCAGGAAAAATATTGGTACGTGCCTATGCAGTCGATCAAAGTTCCCGACGACAGAGCCGAGGTTGCAGGATATGACGTGATTACGAATACATTCCCAACGTTGACCAAGCATCTCGACAGCCGTCGTGCTGCCGTTCAGGACCAGGCGGGTTTCAAAAATCTGATCCGCATGCGTCTGGGCGAAACCTTTATCCTCTTATCGGAAGCCTATGCCCGGAAAGGCGATTTTTCCAATGCTGCAGCAGCCCTGAATAAGGTTCGCGAACGGGCTGCCTGGAAAGAAGGAGAGGAGAAATACATCCATTACTGGAAATACGACGGGGGAAGCTATGAGTCAAGAAAAGCATCGACAGTGAACGATATGCTCGTTTCGGCCGGATTTATTGGCAGCTTTACCGGCGACAATCTGACCCATTTCTACCTCGACGAAATGGGGCACGAAACAGCCGGCGAATTGAACCGTTTTGATCTCTTGGCACGGTATGGCGCCGATTACTGGAAGAACAAAATAGAAGCCAGTGATTATTGGACGGTGGGGTATATCCAGGTTTTTCACCGCTTCCGTCCGATTCCCCAATCGCATATCGATAACATCGATCCTGCTGATCCGAATCCGCAAAACTATGGATACTGACAGGCAACGATCGTTCCATTTTAGGCTTGAATAGTATGGGATTTGTACCTAAAAATAAAAGTAGGTTGTTATAGTTAGATAATGTTCTCGCATGATCGGGTACTACTTTCCCGATTTTGTTAAAAAAGAGATTGTCTCATTCGACAGTCTCTTTTTCATTATTGAGCAATAAGTACCCAAAATTGCAAATTATAAGTTCAAAATTGAAAATTTTTTAGGCCATAACGTAGTACTTTTAACTCGTATTCATTTTATTAAATTCAAACTTATGAAGAAAAGGACAACCCAGTTATGTGTGCTGTTTCTGTTGGGACTTTATGGGAGCGGTTTTGCCCAGAACCCCATCATCCGCGACCAGTTTACCGCCGACCCTTCGGCGAGAGTGTTTAACGGGAAAGTATATGTCTTCCCTTCACACGATATTCCTACTCCGCCCGAAAAACCCGGTCGGAAAGACTGGTTCTGCATGGCCGATTACCATGTTTTTTCGTCGGAAAACCTGACCGACTGGACCGACCATGGTGTCATTGTCAGCCAGAATACGGTTCCCTGGGTCGATTCAACTTCGTACAGCATGTGGGCGCCCGACTGCATCGAACGAAACGGGAAATTCTACTTTTATTTTCCCGCGAACAAGAGCGTTGCCGGACCGAATGGGCGCAGGGGTTTTGGTATTGGTGTGGCCGTAGCCGACCAACCCGAAGGACCTTATGTGCCCCAACCCGAACCCATCGCAGGCATTTTCGGGATCGATCCCAACGTGTTGATCGATCCCGATGGACAGGCCTATATCTACTGGTCGATGGGAAATATTTTTGTGGCCAAACTCAAAGAAAATATGCTTGAACTCGATTCGGAGCCGCAAATTATTGCCAACCTGCCCGATAAAGGATTGAAAGAAGGTCCCTGGGTTTTTGAGCGAAACGGTATTTACTACCTGACTTTCCCCCATGTGGAAAACAAGATTGAACGACTC
>DAIMEA010000301.1:0-5432 GCA_036725585.1 Prolixibacteraceae bacterium
CAATGTTCCCAGCGATGAAAAAAATAAATGGCGCTACCGTATGATCCTTTCACTCGAGGAACTGCTGAAAGCCGATTCGTTTAACAACATGTTGAAGTCGATGATCGACCGCTCGGACAGGAATTCAGAATATTAAGCAAACATACAGCCGTCTGTTCTTCCAATAACAAACTTGTTGTCCGGGAAAAAGGGAAAAGAATGGGCAGATTGTAAAAGGGAATCCACTTAAACCCGACAGGAAGCTAAAAAGAGTACTCCGGACGACTTAAGAGCCTTCGATTTGTTTTCTCATCCAGCCGGGTCGGTTGGTGGTAATGGCTTTTACACCCAGTTTTTCGAGTCGAAGAACCGTAGCAGGGTTGTCAACGGTCCAGGCCAAAACTTCTAATCCAAGAAGGGATGCTTTTTTCATAAGCTCCGGGTTTATTATTCCATGATACAAATTAACCCCAGTTAACCCAAGTTCAGCAGCCTTTCGCATCTTTGAAGCCAGCCCAAAAGGCAACATCTTCAAATAGTAACTCCGGTTCTGGGGAAATGCTTCATGGGCGGCCAGAATCGTTTCCCAGTCAAAACTGATGAACACGAGCTGCTCCATTTTCCCCGATTCATCAACAGCTTTTTTCAAATACGGAATGATCTCTTCCCCGCATTTGATTTCAATAACCAGGAACTTACCTTCAGAAACGGTTTCAAGAACTTCCTCCAGAAAAGGGATTTTTTCGCCGGCATACTTAGCCGATTTATGGGACCCCACATCCATTGCCCGGAGCTGTTCCGCCGTTGATTCAGCAACCGTAAAGGACACATCCCATGTCGATACCCGTTTGGTATTGGGATCATGAATGACCATGATGCGCATATCGGCCGAAAGATGAACATCGATCTCAACCGCATCAGCGCCCAGTTCCCAGGCAAGATTGATACTGGCCAATGTGTTTTCCGGGGCAAGATAGGAGGCGCCCCGGTGGGCAATGACCGAAATCTGCGCCACAGAAACAGAACCGATCAAAACAAACACCCAAAGAATTATGAGTCGATACATGATTTTTTTACGAAAACTAAGAATTTTAAAGGAATAAAACCCGGAAATAAGAAAAATATTCGTCCTAAATATTTAATAATCGAACAAGCATTTACGAACATACATAAAACGAACAAAGAAAAAAACATGGGAATCTACGGTTTCGTCTTGAAAAATAGACATATAATTATCTGAAAATAAGAAGAGAAATCGTTGACTTTCCTAACTAATTGCTATAAATTTCATGAAAATTACATGTGTATGGAACGAATATATTTGAAAAAAAACACGACTCGTCCCCCTTTATCGGAAAACGTAGAACGTATGCGGAATACAGATGGGTCGCGATTAAAACACCGGGATGATTTCCATCCGGCAGAAACCTCGTTAATCGCATGTTCTTTCAATCCAAAAGAAAGACAGCAAGCTGATCGTTTTGTACGGATGAAATCCAATGTATTATGGTTAATTACTGCTTTCTCTCTGATCTCTTCCCTGCTTTCAGCTCAGGGTGTCCCGGTGTTCGGAGGTTTTCCCCAACAGGTTGATTGGTATAAATATGAAGGCTACTGGGCTCCAGATAAAACCGTTTACTATGAATATGGATTTGTAGGGGACGTATTCGTTGTTCAATCAGAAGAAACACGGATAAACAGCGTACCTGTTTCCAGAACGGTATACACGTACAACGAAAAGGCCTATCCAACCATTTATTTGAACCAAACGTACAGTAATGGAACATGGAAAGATGTTTACCGCATTGTTTATGAGTGGAATAGCCAGAATCCGGAAAATTTGCTCATGAGCCGGTATCTGTACCAGGTTTTCCAAAACAATGAATGGCTGATTCAATTTGGAACTCAGTATCAATTTGAATTTTTCAATAACGGGCAGAGAAGGCGAGAAACGTTATCAAATTACAATATGCTTACAGGAAGCTGGGATTTATCAACCCGTACCCGAACAAGTTTTGATGCATGGGGCCGAAATATTGGCGACACGACCGAAGTGTACCTAAACGGCGACTGGGCTTTTTCCGGCAGTGAAATGTACTATTTCAAACCCACAGATACCGTAAATGATCCCGATTCAACAATTTCCTTCACCTGGGTCCCTGCGGATGATGTATGGGCGCTCTCCTGGTGGAAACCTGTATTGCGGTATATTTATCATCGCGAACCGTATCATATTTCCTGGACAGTTGATCAATGGGATGACATTGCCCTGGAGTGGTTCCGAACATCAAGGGGTGCGTACCAGTATGACGAAAGTTGGAATTTGACCCTGAACCTGCAGGAAAGCTTTAAAGACGAATGGTGGGAAACAGGAGAATGGAAAATCACTCACGGACAGCGATATACCTACACATGGGATGATTCCCTGCCCGTTGAACGAATTACGGAAACCTGGATACCTCCCACGGAAACTGCGGGTGGGCAGTGGAACAATTCAACCCGCGAGATCTTTTCCCATTTTCTCGATGTTCCCATTTCCAACAAAGAATTCGATGAAACCAAAAGAGATGTAACGGTTTTCCCCGTTCCCTTTTCCCAATACATAAAGGTCTGCATCCCGAAAACAGAAGAAAGTATTTCCGTCGAAATCATGGACTTGTTTGGCAGGACAAGGGCAAAAACGAACATTATTTCCAATGGAACCCCTGTCGGGATCGAAACATCCCACCTACCGCATGGTTCTTACCTTTTGCGGATCCGGCAAAAAAACCGCTCCGCCGAAACAATCCGGATAATCAAGAATTGAGGGGAATAGCGGATTCCTGCAAAAAATCTTTCGTGTTTGCTATACATAGCAGCTAACGTACTCCTTTTCGAATACTAAGAAAAATACGTTGAATGTTCGTCAGACGACCCCGGATTATCCCTTTTTTTTGTCCTAATTTACACTCGCCCATTGCTTTGTTTTTTCTTTTAACCTAACTTGAGGCAAAAACAAAAAAACGCAGGAAATGAGAAAACCAGAACACCTCTTTTACAAAGGTTTTGACATCACCTATCTTGATTATTCAAACCTGAAAACCCAGGACGAAATCTTTCAACTCCTCGACGACGGTTCGGATTATATCCGTTCGAAACCACCGAAATCGGTATTGTCGCTGATCAATGTGGAAAACATGTTCTTTAACAGCGCCATTCGTTCGCACATGACCGACTGTGTGAAGCTGAACACGCCTTACATACGAAAAAGCGCTGTGTTCGGGTTGGGCGGACTGATAACTGTATTGTACAACAGCTTTATTGCGATGACCGGCAGGAACATGAAATCGTTCAAAACCCGCGAAGAAGCACTCGAATATCTTGTTACTCCTTAGCGAGAACAAAAGATAACCCGGATCAAAAACAAAACCGCTTTTTACAATGAAAAAGCGGTTTTTCCTGAATCACATCCGGAACTGTTGTTTGTCAGCACCTTTCTCAGGATAAAGTCTTCTCAGAATGCATGCAGTGCCTGACCATTAAATCGAGGAAGTTTCGAATTTCACAACATCGATCCTTCCCCGATAAGGATGGAATCAGAAGACGATTTCGAATCCGGTCTCATGGTACGTAACCGTAGCCCCGCAGTTCCTTTTCAGTTCAAAAAATTGATCGATCCCGGTACAATGACCGGTATACAAAGCTTCGACGCCACTTTGGTTAAAGTACGAAATAAGGTGGTTCATTAAGGCTTCACCCGATTTCCGGATATGAAAACCTCCAATGACCCGCTTAACGGGCAAACCAAAATAACTTCGTGCTGTTTCGACCATGTTGCTGATCCCGTTGTGGGAGCAACTGCTTAAAACGGTCAATGCTCCTTCAACAAGGAAAACCAGAAAAAGTTCATCCTGTAAAAGATCGGGAACCCTGTTCCCTTTGTCCTGAATAAAAAAGCCCTCCCGATGTTGATCGACCGGATAAAAGATCCTTGTTTCGGGGAAAATGTAAATCGATTCGTCTATTTGCATCATCGAATCGACAAAACGAAACCTTTTGCTTTGGGGATCAATAATGGGATCGATCCCGATGAAATCTTCGTTGTGAAGTTTTTGTTGAAAAGCCTCCTTCTTCAGAAAAACAGGAGCCGACATATTGATCTCCAGGAACCGGGCCATGCCCCCGGTGTGGTCGTAATGCCCATGGCTGATCACAAGGGCGTCGGCAGCGGCAAGATCAACCCCCAGTTTGGAGGCATTATCGGCAAAAAGACCGCTTTGCCCGGTGTCGAAAACAATCTTCCGGCTCCCGGTATCGATGAAGAATGAGAGTCCGTGTTCGGCAACCAAACCTCTCGTTGATACCCTATTTTCAATCAAAGTAACGATTCTCATTTACCGTTCGCGTTTGTAATACCAGGCCATCAACCCTCCTTCCAACACTTTGACATTTGTGTAACCGTGTGCTTTCAAGAGCACGGCAGCTTCGTATCCCCTCAGAGAAATCTTACAATAAGTGATAATTTCCCGGTTTTTATCCTGGGGCAATTCATTCAAACGGGTTCTCAACTGTCCAAGAGGAATAAGCGTTTCTCCCTTGCCGAGCCGCATTGCCTCGTACTCATCAAAGCCCCGAACATCGAGCAAAAAGAAATCCTCTTTGTCGTCGATTTTTTTCTTCAGGTCGCGGGCAGTAATTCCCACAAAGCGCCCTTTTCGCTTGTTCTGCATGATATGAGCCGTGGCTATGGAATGATCGATGGCCAGGGAGAAAGGAGGCGCATAGGGAAAATCGGCATTGATCATATCCTCGATGCACATTTTTGCCCGGATGGCCATGGCCCAGATAGCAATTTGTTTCGCCACATCACCAGGACCAACACACTGGGCGCCAAGAATCTGACAGGTCTCTTTATCGACAATCAGCTTACTGACCAGGAGTTTTCCGTTCATAAAACCGGGTTTATCAGGACTGGCATTGATAACCGTATCGACCGGTATTCCCAGCTTTTCGGCCATGGTTTCGGAAAGGCCTGTAGATCCAACGTGATAATCAAATACTTTGCAAATTCCGGTTTGTATGGTACCCGGGAAGGTGACCGTATTGCCCATCACCGCATTTTCGCCGGCTACACGGCCTTCCAGGTTGGCCAAGTCGCCGTAGGGAGCCAAAACATTCCGCCCGGTAATGATATTGGGTATTTCAACGCAATCGCCTACGGCATAAACATCCTCAACCGAGGTTTGCATGTACCTGTCGACCAGGATACCGCCCAATTCCCCAATTTTAATTCCTGCGTCGGCAGCAAGTTGAACGTTGGGTTTTACGCCGATAGCTACAACAGCAAGTTCGCAGGGAATTTCGGTCCCGTTTTGAAGTTTTACCGCACATAATTTTCCTTCGTGGCCGACAAATTTAGCTACACCGTTTCCGGTAATTACATTGGTCTTCGACCGTACATAATTTTCAACCAG
>DAIMEA010000302.1:0-5406 GCA_036725585.1 Prolixibacteraceae bacterium
TGTTCCTTCTTTGACATTGTCGCCGGCAACAGGCCATCCGTTTTTCCACAACAGCGGTCGGATGCCCAAAACGCTGCGGCCGCTTTGGTCCAAATCAGCCTCATAATGGCAGGACATTTTTTCAACACCCTCTTCCAGAATGACTCGTCCGAAGTGACCCGGGCCGATCAATCTTCCCTGAGCAGCAAGCACCATCTTTCCTCCACCTTTCAGCATGTCTCTTCCCATATTGTCGAGGTACGGACCGGTAACGCTTCTCGAACGACCTACAACAATATTGTAGGTTGAATTCGCGCCATCGCAACAGGTTCCGTGAGTGCCCAAAAGATAATACCATCCATCGCGATACTCCAAATCCGTGGCTTCACAATCAATCGCAATATCCATTGCCTGATTTCCTTCTACACGCATACCTGTTTCAGGATCGAGCTCGATCAGACGAATGAAACCAAAATAAGTTCCATAAGAACACCATAAACGGCCATCGTTGGGATCCAGAAGAAGTCCGGGATCGATTGCATCGTTATCTTCAATTCCGTCGGATTGAGCAACCGTAATGGCTTCTGTATACGCAAAATCAGGAGACTGTGGGTCGAGCGTTTTGTTCCACATAGTCAGTATTTTCCCGTTATGCCGGCCTCCCAGGCCACCGCCTGTTGCGCCATAGACAATAAGGAAGCGATCACCTATTTTTATCGCATCGGGTGCGGCTCCTCCACCCGGACGTACCGCTCCGCCATACCACGTCCAGCCATCTTCGGAGATCAATCCGCCCCCGCCTGTGCCAAATGTGTAATACTTCCCGTCGCATTCCATAATGGTCGATGGATCGTGGATAAAAGGCTTCCCAACCTGTGCGGTTGAGGCAAAGGTTAAACACACTAATAACAGGGCTGTTGCGCTTTTCTTCATTATTCTTGTCTTCATAAAATTTTCAATTCTAAAGCAATGAATGTTCTAAATTGTGAAATGTGCTCGCATTATTCGCAAGTGATGGCAATGTTTCGTACCGGCTCGCCGTTTTCGTCGAGAAAACGTACGCAGAAATCACTCATCCCGGGTCCATTGATTACGGCTCCCCGGATGATATTCTTTCCTTTTTTCAGTGTCAGGCGGGTCGATACAGCATCATCCATAACCATTCGCCTGTCGCCGGAAAGCAACAACACTTCATCCCCGTTTAACCACCACATAGATGCCGAATTGGACCCCACGGCCAGGCGCACGTTTTTCACTTCTTCCGGAGAATTAACAACGGTTACGGCCCAAAACAACACACCGTATACAGGTTTATTTAAGCCATATGCGAAACGAAACAATTTCACATTGAATTTTTTACTATCCAATGCATGCCAGGTCAATTCTTTATCAGCAACCTGTACCTTATCGCCATCCTTGGGAAGAAGGGTAAACTGGTTCTGAAAATAAAGCGTATCGAATGCGTTTCTCAGATAGCTGTCGGTAAAAACGGTATTGCTGCGGTTGGGTTTTTCAATGGGTTCAAGGAGCACCCAACGTCGAATAAATCCTTCAGCATCCGGCGTCATCATGGAGGGTGTTGCCCGAGTGAAGTAAGCGGCGATGCTTCGTACCGTATCAAGTTTTGTGGGATCGTCGGTCATCGGGCGTCCCGGAAAAACAGGTTGGGCAAATGAGGCCCCGCCCGCTATAAGGAAGGATACCAGCGCTAAAAACGTTTTTTTCATAATCGTTCTTTCGTTTGTTTTCGATTGTTGTGGTTGATGCATATTGAATGTTTGTATTATGGGTGAAAAGAATATCCGTTAGACCCGTTGATTGAGAAAAAGTTTAAATTTCAATTGTAGATATTGATTATTTTGGGGTTGGTTCGTAATGAACAGATTTGTTGTAGTGTCATTTCGACGATCCCAATAGCCATCGGGATCGTCGAAATGACACGAAGAACGAAAATCGGCCATTGGCAGTTACCACCCATGGCGGGTATTTGTAACGTTCTTTCGGGAGGAGGGGCTGGGAGGAAAATGATTCTTTAAAAAAAACCGTACAGCTTGTTTCCCGCAGGCAGGCTTTCTCTGTTCCTATAAATTCTCCAGGATCTGGATCAGGTTCTTTTTCCTTCGGGAAGAAACCGGAATTTCGGAACCTTCTTTCAGAATCAAAAAGCCGCCGTCGGACTTATCGAGCTTGCTGATGTACTGGATATTGACCAGGTAGGAATGGTGGGGCCGGAAAAAACCATAGTCGGACAGCAGTTCTTCGTACTCCTTCATCCCCCGGGAAATCATTACCTTATCGCCGTTCCGGAAAAAGAATGTGGTATAGTTGCTGTCGCTTTTGCAGTACATAATATCGCTGATATCGACAATGTTAATGGCTTCGGCGGTTTTCAGCACAATTTTGCGGCTTTGGGTTTTTCGTTCGTAAAAATTGAAAAAAGTCTCGATCTGCTCCTGGAGTTTGGAACTGTTGATGTTGGCAATAGCCCGCTCCACCGCTTCGCAAAATTCTTTTTCATCGATGGGTTTTAGCAGGTAATCGATCGCACTGAATTTGATCGCCCTGATGGCAAATTCATTAAAGGCCGTGACAAAAATGACCGAATAATTATACGGTTGAATTTTTTGAAGGATGGTGAACCCGTTACCGTCGGTTAAGCGAATATCGAGAATCAGCAATTGGGGTTTCTTCTGATCGATCAGTTCAACGGCTTCGTTAACCGAACCGCAGGTACCGATCACCTCAATTTCATCAAAATTCCGATTGAGCAATACCTGGTTCATCTCCCGCAACCGGGGCTCATCATCAATAATTACCGCTTTAATCATTTGGTTCCAGTAAAGGAAAATCGAGGGTGACCCGAGTTCCGTTTAATTTCTCATCCTGTTCGTGCAAATCGACGATTTCGAAGTTAACCGTTTTTTTGAACTTTTTACGAATGAGCCGTATTCTTTTCCGAAAAATTTCGAGGCCCATGGATTTGTGCCCCGAATGTTCCTTTAGCTTTTGGGACGCCGTTATTCCGATGCCGTTATCGGTAATTACAATCCGGAATTTTCCTTCCTGTTGAAGAACATCGAGGGTAAGCCGGCCATTGGGGTCTTCCCGTTCTTTCAGTCCGTGGTGGATGGCGTTCTCAACAAAGGGCTGCAGAACCATTGGGGGAACAAAGGTGAAATCAGGTTCCAGTTTTTCGTCGAGGTTGATGGCGTACGAAAATTTGTGGCTCATTCGCATTTGCTCAATCTCGATGTAGTTGCGCAACATCGAAAGTTCTTCGTCGAGGGGAATCAGGTCCCGGGTCGAATTCTTCAAAATAGACCGGGTGAGTTTGGAGTACTTTCCCAGGTAAGTTGCAGCCCGTTCGGGATTGTTGTTGTACAAAAAACTTTGGATCGAAGCCAGGGCATTGAAAATGAAATGCGGATTCATCATCGATCGAAAGAGCTTCGTTTCCAAGTCGGTTCTTTGCTTTTCAGCCTGGAGTTTCAGGGAAATATAAACGGCGATCCCCAAAAAGAAAAAGAGCAACACCAGCAACAAAAAAACAAAGGCCTGCTGGCTTTTCAACTGGTTTTCTTTGGTGAGTAATTCAATTTGCTGTTGCTTCTTTTCTGCCTCGTACAAGGTTTGTAATTCCGACAGATACCGGCTGTTTTGTTCGTTCAGCACGCTGTCGCTGTATTGAACCGAGGTTTTGTATGCCAGCATAGCGCTCCGAAAATCGCCTCGTGTTTCGTAATAATCCGACAGTAATGCGTACGATTGTTTTAGCAGGTAACCCGAGCGGGTCTGGTGCGCCATTTCCAGAAAACGTGTTATTTCGCTGTATGCCTGTTCGGGCTGATTCAGTTTTAAATAGGTTTTCCCCAGGTTGGCGTGGGTTTCGGATATATGGTAATCGTCGTCGGTTTTATCGGAATAGACCAACGCTTTCCGATAAAAATCGAGGGCTTCGTCGAGTTGCCCTTTCAGAAAATAGATTCCGCCAATGCTGTTGTAGCATATCGAACGCCCGAGGTCGGAATTTACCTTCTCGTTGTGTTCGAGCGATTTTTGATAAAAAACGAGCGCCTGGTCGGATTTTCCCATTTGCTCGTATGCCAGCCCGATGTTCTGGTAATTAATGGCCATACCCAGGTCGTTCCGTTGCGCTTTTTCGAGTTGCAGCGATTGGTTAAACACTTCGAGCGCTTTTTCGGGCTGCCCCATCGAAAGGTGAATATTCCCGATGCTGTTCAGGGCAATGTTGATGCTGCGACGGGCTGCCACCGATTCCTCCTTTCCCGAATAGGCTTCACCCAGTTGCAGGGCTTTCATGTGAAAATCGATGGCTTGCCGGGGCTTGTCGAGCCGGCGGTAAACCACG
Source organism: Prolixibacteraceae bacterium (assembly GCA_036725585.1). Classification (GTDB taxonomy): domain Bacteria; phylum Bacteroidota; class Bacteroidia; order Bacteroidales; family Prolixibacteraceae; genus DAIMEA01. The sequence continues at coordinate 4,349 of DAIMEA010000302.1, forward strand.
CCCAGGTTGTTGAGGGCATACAGGCGGAAAATGGTATCGGTTCCGGCATGGGCAAGAGCTCGCTCGTGGTAGTCGAGCGCCCGGGCATATTCGGCCCGGTCGCGGTATACCACCCCCAAAAAGTTATTCCCCAGGGCAATTCCCCGCTCGTACCCCCTTTCTTCCGATTGACGGATCAACCATTCAATGTGTTCTTCGTTTGGATCTTTCGACCGGATGTACTCTTCGGAACCGATGAATTGGAAAGCCTCTTCGAGTTCCGGCAAAGATAAATCCCTGCCCGTATCCGCTGCGTGAAAAACAAGGGATGAATCGGGCAATGCCTTGCACGGCAACGAAGCCATTCCGAATAACAGAAAACATCCTGCCTGTATAATTTGTTTCCACACCATAATGTACCCGGAATAATGCTGCATAATTACGAAAAATCCCAATGGGAAGAAAAGGGGAAAGCCCTTATGTGCATTCAGCGAATACATTCATAAGGGCTTTCACCATTATTTCTTTTCGATCAAAGCTTAAAAGAAATTCCCCCGGTAAGATAACCCAGACCGGTACCGGCTTCGAGAAAAACATGGAGTTTTTCGGAAATCGGGTAACGGGCGCCAATAAAACCGCCGGGACTGATCCAATACGAATACCACGAATCAAGCCCCAGACTGATCCCAATATAGGTGTCCAGTTTATCGATAAAGGGGTAATGAAAGGCCCCCCGGGCGCCAGCCATAAATGCAAAAGCACTGGAATAATAAGAATACCAGGAGAAGCTTGCTCCGGCATAAGCGCCTATGCCAATCGACCCTTTTTCGAGTATTCCGTCGGCAATGCCAAATTCTCCCGACACATAGAGGGGTAATCTCCAGGTTTCCAAACCAATACCCACATTGATTACTTTATCCCCTTTTAAAAAAACGGGATCGGCGGCTTTCATCCCGAAAGCCAGGATTAATAAGACAGAGAGTGTCAGTAACTTTTTCATTTGTTCTTTTTTTAAAGTGGTTTACTATTTATTAGCGATTCGTTGTTTTGGCAATTCCTAACGGGAAAAAATGCAATTT
>DAIMEA010000303.1:0-3147 GCA_036725585.1 Prolixibacteraceae bacterium
CCTGGCGGGCACCATAAGCCAATTCGGAAGGAATGTAAAATTTATATTTCGATCCGACCGACATCAACTGAACACCTTCGGTCCATCCTTTGATGACCCCGTTGAGCGGGAAGGTGGTAGGTTCGCCCCGATCGACCGAGCTGTCGAATACTTCTCCATCGATGGTGGTTCCATGATAATGCACTTTCACGGTGTTTTCGGCGGTGGGTTTCGGGCCTTCGCCTTCGGTGATCACTTCGTATTGAAGTCCGCTTTCGGTTACAATAATGCCATCTTTTTTGGCATTTTCAGCCAGAAAGGCTTCACCTTTTTCTTTGTTTTCGATAGCTTTGCGTTCCGAGGCTTCACGCAAATAAGTGCGAATGAACGAATCGGCATCCTGGGGATTTTCAAAGAGTTTGTTTTCTTTTCCTTCAAAGGCTTCGACAAAGGCATTAGCCGCGATGGCCGGATCAATATCGGGGAACTGGTTTTTAATGTTGTTGCCAATGGAATTTCCCAGAGCATAAGCGACAGAGTCGGTTTTTGTTTCAATTTTGGAGCTTTGGCCAACGACCGATCCGCCGTTGCAGGCAACCAGAGAAACGGTAGCCAGAGCTACCAGGGCAAGGATCATACTTTTGCTTTTCATAATTTTGATAAATGATTATACAATTTCAATTAATTCCACATCAAAAATAAGGGTGCTCTGCGGCCCGATGACGGAACCGGTTCCGTGCTCGCCATAAGCCAGGTGGGGTGGAACAAATAAGCGCCATTTCGCACCTACGCCCATTAATTGCAGGGCTTCTACCCAGCCTTTAATAACCCCTTTTACCGGGAATACGGCCGGTTGTCCCCTCTGTACCGAACTGTCGAACACTGTTCCGTCGATCAGGGTGCCATGGTAATGGCATTTCACTTTATCATCGGGACCGGGTTTGTGGCCATTCCCTTCGGTAAGCACTTTGTATTGCAGTCCGCTTTTCAGGATAACCACCCCTTGCGCTTGGGCATTGCCGTTTAAAAATGCTTCCCCTTCGCGGGCATTAATGGCTGCCTGCCGTGCCTGTTGCCGGGTAAAAAATTCTTCAATAACACGGTTGGCTTCGTGGGCTTGAATTTCCGGCATCCTCCCTTCCATTACATCTTCAATAGCCTTGAAAAGGGCGCTATAATCGACTGTTTTAATTTGTGACTGGAGCAAATTACTGGCCAGACTCAACCCAATTGCATAACTAAATTTCTCTACCTCTGAATCAAACGCCATATCGAAAAAAATTTCATGCGAAAATAATTAAAAAAGATCAAGTAAAAAGAAAATCTTCATTTAATTGCCCGGAGCATTTCCTTTTTTCCAGGCGGTCCCGGGAGCCGTTCAACACGGAAACCGGTGTGTTGCAACAAACGCCGTACAGAGCCTTTTGCACAATAGGTTACGAAAATAGCACCTTCGGAACAGGATTGGTAAATCTTTTCGAAAACTTCGGGCGACCATAAATCAGGATGCTTATCGGGGGCAAAAGCATCGAAATATACCAGATGAAACTCCGGTAGGCCCCCAAACAGCATGTTTCGAAAGTCTTGTTTCCACTTCAACAGGTAAAACAAGCGTGTCAATCCCTGAAATTTTCCCCATGCTGTTTCGTGTAATTTAAGAAAAAGTGGATGGTACAACGGATCGATCAGCCCGGGATAGTTTAACTGGCGGTATTCGTTTTCCCGCAGGGGGTATTTCTCGACAGCGTAGTAGTTAATTTTTCGGGCCGCTTTTTCTGCTTCAATTAAGGTCAGCAGGGCATTAAGACCGGTTCCGAAACCAATTTCCAAAACATTTGTTTCCTCCCGTACTGTTTGCTGCAAGCCCGCTTCGATAAATACATGCTTCGATTCCTGCAGGGCACCATGCCGGGAATGATAGGTTTCGCCCATTTCGGGCACAAAAAGAGAGGAAGAACCGTCTTCTGTTTGAATCAGTTCCCGATGCATCATGTCTGTTTTTATTGTTTGATTTTCAACAGGTCGAGGATCTTTTTCTCGTAACTCACGGAAAGAGGGATCGATTCTTTATCGGCAGAGGGTATGACGAGCTCGTATCCTTTTCCAGTTTTCCGGACCATGTGTATATTTTTGATATTCACAGCAAAAGAGCGGTGACAACGATAAAGGGGATATTCCCTGAACTCTTTTTCCATTTTTTTCAGATTATTCCGGATCAGATAGGTTTTTTTTCGTTCCCGATCGGTATAATGGATCGTAACATAATTATCGCTTGCCTGAAGATAAAGAACATCAAGGCTCCTGAGAGTTAGCCGGAGAATGCCTTTTTCGTCGCGGAAGGGGATGAACACATCGGCAGGTTCCCGAAACTGGGAAACGAGTTGTTCAAATTTCCGTTTAATATCAGACCAGGCAAAAAACAGGATGCTTAATGCGTAGGGAATCAGTAGGATCAGGGAGGTGTTCTGAACGGCATTAAACATGAGTTGCAGCGGGGGACGCTGATCTTTAAGGATGAATACTTCAAGTGATGTGTAAAAAGCGCCCAGCAAAATAATTTCGGCAAAAATGATGAAAAGATATACTGCCAGTGTGATTTCATGATTCTTTTTCAGGATGAACATTCCCAACCGGGTAAGAATAATTGTGATCATCCCAAGCAAAACAACCACCCCGGATGCAACCAGCAGTTTCCATTCGTTGATCTTGTACCAGTCGTCGTAACCAAAAGGACGGTATATGTTGATGAAGACGTAGGCAAAAACTGCAGTAAACGTTATCTGGATGATCGTATTTTTTCGATTGGTCAGATATTCGGGAACCGGTTGCCGTACATTCATGTTTCTTTTTTGGCAAATGTAATTTTTTTATCCCTGAATAATCATTTTCACCCCTCGATTTTTCGTATTCACCCCAGAATGCCTGTGTTTACTACATATTTTTTTATATCTCCCGGAAAAGGATTTCTTTTGACCCGGATTTATTGAATAGAAATTTATTTCCATAACCAATCCAGATTTTCCAGAGACCCGGTTCGCGAATACGACCGGGTTTTTTTTGTGGGACGGCAAGTTTCCAACTTGCCGATTTTCCGGATTGTTTCTTGTTCAACTTAAAAAGTTGAACTCCCTTGTTGGTTTTCCGGATTGTTTCTTGTTCAACTTAAAA
>DAIMEA010000303.1:3247-5406 GCA_036725585.1 Prolixibacteraceae bacterium
CTCCCTTGTTGGTTTGTCGGATTGTTTCTGGTTCAACTTAAAAAGTTGAACTCCCGGAAGTGGAGCTTCCAGGAGTTCTGTTGCTGGCGTACGTTTATTCGATGCCTCGCTTTTCAATTTTTCGGATGATCGTAATCTTTTCGGTGCCGTCTTTTTGTTCTTTTCGTTCAAATTGAATAATGGACGGGTCGTTCAGATCGATCATGCCCGTTTGTTGCCGGTAATGCCTGGGGGCACAGGGCAGATCGGGAACTTCGGGGATTTGCGGCAGCTCTTTTCCCCGGAACATCATTCCTGAACCCGGACAGGGAACCCATTTCGGATCTTCTTCGTCTCCATACCAAAATTTCATTTTGCGATCCCGGAACGGTACATCTTCATCGTCGATGATGATTGTTTTTACTCTTTTCCGGGGCAGTTTTCCTACAATGGCTTCGATGGAATCGCCATCGCCTTCGATCATCATTTCATAGTGTTTGCCTGAATCATCGTTCCAGAAGGCCATGCGTCTTCCTCTCATCCCCTGGAAATGGAAGGGATAACCCGGACAGTCGCTATCCCGGAGCATCGAATCGATTTCGATGTGGACTGTTTTCCCGTCGTCGACAATAATGCTGTCGATGATACGTGTTCCCTGATCATCGACGCTGATGGTTTTTACGATGGTTTTTTTCACTTTCACGGTGTCGGCATCCGATGCGTGCACCAATGCCGAAGCAAGCAGTGCAGCAAGAAATAGAATCATTTGTGTTTTCATAACAATTAAATTTTATCGGTTCTTTGTATTTTTTCGACCATACGGAACAAAGGTAGGAAGCTGGGTTTCCCGACATAGTTAACGGATTCGTAAAAACTGTTAAGGAAACGTTAAGGTAAGAGGAAGAAGGATTATTATTCTCTATTTTTGGGATATGAAAAGAATGACGATTAAGTGGTTAATCGGAATGATGGTTGTTGCTCTGACCGGGATCATTTTTTTACAGGTGCTTTGGATGAAAAATGCTCTGGATATCCGGAACGAATGGTTCGACCGAAGTGTTAATGAGTCCTTGGTTCAGGTGAGTGCGCGAATGGAACTGCTGAACGATGCCTTCTGGGTTCGCGAGGCAATAGCTCCACCGGTTCCTCCCGGTGTGCATTCCCGTCCCTTTCCCCGGGGATTGGGCCGATTGCATTCCTTTGCGGAGGTTGGAAGCTCTGGCCGGGGCGATACGCTCAGCTATCGTTATCGGTTTTCATCGCCCCAAAGAACCCGGCCGGGTCCCTTGACCTATTTTTCATCCTCAGAGGGCGACTCTGTAAGCGAAGTACGGATCGAAGTCATTTCGCTCGATTCGGTCATAAGCGATTGGGAGCACCGCGTGGAGCATACTGTTTCGTTGCAGTTTGATAGCCTGATTATTGCTCCGGACGATTCGCTAATCGTGATTCATCAACGCGATTTGCCCGGGAAAATAGGTCGAAGGGTCGAACGTTTGAAAAATATTGCCGGGAAAATGGCCGTCGAAGTATATACCGAAAATCCGATCGACGATATCGATACCGCATTAATTCACTCCCTTTTGGCGGAAGAACTGGGGAGTAGGGGAATCCCCATATCGTATGAATATGGAATTTTTAGCGGCGATTCACTACTGCTTCAAACTCCTGCTGCCGATACAGGAAGCTTGCAGAAAGGATACGCTACCCGCCTGTTTCCCAATGCTATCTACCGAACGGATCATTATGTGAAAATGTATTTCCCCGGACGGAAGTCCTTTGTACTTCAGACTTTTCTGGGCATTGCTTTTCTTTCGCTTGTATTCTGCTCCTTTATTCTGGCTGTGTTTGTTATGAGCATATATTATATTCTCAACCAGAAAAAGATTTCAGAAATGAAATCCGATTTTATCAACAACATGACGCACGAATTCAAAACGCCTCTGGCAACCATCTCGGTGGCAACCGACACCATTGTCAATCCCCGCGTACTGGAAGATCCTGAACGGATCCGCCATTTTACCGGGATCATCAAAAAGGAAAACCAGCGCATGAACCATCAGGTTGAGACCATTCTTCAGATTGCCCGTCTCGATCGGAGGGATTTTGAATTCCGGTTCGCGGCAGCTGATCTGCATGAGATCATCGATAAAGCGGTTTCGACTATTTCGCTTCAGGTG